>JAUVPA010000058.1 GCA_030598905.1 Acidimicrobiia bacterium | reverse complement strand
TGCCCTGGTTTCAGCGGTGGCCCTCGCTGCCATGGGTATACGGGAGGCCGGGAGTGACCGAGCGCTGACCGTTCGACTGCGTGCTCCCGTCCTCGGCTTGGTCGGTGGTGGCCTGCTGGCTTTCGTCATGCTCGAGATGGCCATCCTCACCCACGATTTCTCGATCGCCTACGTTGCCCGTAACACGGCCATCTCGACGCCTTTCATCTTCCTCTTCGCCGCCGGGTGGGCCGCACTCGAAGGCTCCATCGTCCTGTGGGGACTCGTCCTCGCTCTCTTCACCTGGCTGGTGTACCGCAAGGTAAAACCGGGCGACGGCTTGGGGGCGGGGGCTCTTGCGGTCATGGGTGGTGTCGCGGTGTTCTGGTTCGGGCTCATGGCGACCGTGGCAAACCCCTTTGCGTTGTGTACCGACGTGGCCGGGGGTCTGTGCTCCGCGACCTCGTGGCTGCCCATCGGGCAAGGTGTTGCTCCGCCAGACGGCCTCGGCCCCAACCCCCTTCTCCAGAACCACTTCATGATGGCCGTTCACCCACCGATGTTGTATCTCGGATACGTCGGCCTCACCGTTCCGTTCGCCTTTGCGATTGCGGCCCTGGCACGGGCAGACCAGGGTCGTGCGTGGCTGGACCGGACCCATCGCTGGTCCCTCATCGCTTGGACGTTCCTCACCGCCGGCATATTCCTCGGCGCCTGGTGGAGCTACGAGGTTCTCGGATGGGGCGGATACTGGGCATGGGATCCGGTCGAGAATGCGGCGCTCCTCCCGTGGATCGCAACCACCGCCTTCATCCATTCGGCCATCGTCCAGCGTCGGCGCGGGATGCTCCAGGCATGGAACTTCTTGTTGGTGATTGCCGCGTTCTCTCTGACCATCCTCGGCACCTTCCTCACTCGGTCGGGTGTCATCGCCTCGGTGCACAGCTTCACCCAATCGGCTGTTGGTCCTGCGCTCCTCGGATTCCTGATGGTCGTGCTCGTCGGGTCGCTGATCCTGTTCGCGACGCGCGCCCACCTCGTCGCCTCGCCGCCTCGACTCGAGTCACTCGTGTCGCGCGAGGGCTTCTTGCTTCTCAACAATCTTCTCCTGACACTGTTCGCGTTCGCGGTTCTCGTGGGCACGATGTACCCGCTCGTCTTCGAAGCTGCAACCGACAACACGGTGTCCGTCGGCAGGTCATTTTTCGACCGAGCCGCCGTGCCGCTGGCCCTCATCCTGCTCCTCGCCGTCGGTGTCGGGGCCATCGCCCCCTGGCGAGTCGCCAAACCTCGTCTTCTCTGGGAGCGGACCAGGGCCGCGGTGAATTGGGGGCTCGTCGGGGCCGCCACCGCAGTGCTTGTTGGGGTCCGCTCGGTCGGAGTGGTTCTCGTGATTGGCCTTGGCGTTTTCGTCATCGCCTCGATCGTGGGCTGGTTCGTGCATCAGGTTCGGCGAGCGCTGCGATCAGACGTGGGTGTGGGTCCCGCGGCAAGAAAGGTGTTCGGCAACGACCTCGGCTACTGGGGAGGTCAGGTTTCGCACATCGGCCTCGCCTTGGCGGCGATCGCCATTGCCACAACGAGCGGTCTCGCGATACGCGGGGAGGCAACCCTCGCCCCGGGCGAGAGCGCCGTCGTTGCCGGCTACTGCGTGCAGTACGTCGACAGTTTCGAGCGCCAGGAGCCACACCGATCCGTCGAAGGAGTGAGGATCGCTCTTCTGGACGAGTCCTGTTCTCGGCAAGAGGCGTTGCTCGAGCCGCGCGTTCATCAGTACCCCAACTCGCCGCAGGCCATCGCCACGCCTGCGCTTCGCAACGGACTCCTCGACGATGTGTACGTGAGCCTCGCCGGCGGCGATGCCGAACGTATCTCACTGCAAGTTTTCGTTTTCCCTTTGCAGGGACTGCTGTGGGCGGCGGGTGCGGTCGTGGTTGCCGGTGGTGTCATCGCTCTCGGTAGGAAACCGCGTCGGGCACTCGTGACGTCAGATCCAACAGGGCCGGAAGACCATGAGAACGCACATGTTTGAACAGACAAGACGAATAGCCGGTTGGGTGATCCCGGCGGTGGCGATCGCGATCATCGTCGTCGGACTGTGGCCGCGTACCGCGGCCCCGGTCGGGATCGAGGGTCGCGCTCTGCATATTGCAGCGACCATCAAGTGCCCCTTTTGTAGCGGTGAGTCGATTGCTGCATCGAGTTCTTCTGTTGCAGCCGACTACCGCGAACTGATCGAAGAGTGGGTGGCGGAGGGGCAATCTGACGATGACATCTATCAGCGCTTCGAAGAGCGGTTCGGAGAAGGGATATTGTTGTCAAGCGGCACTTCCGGTTGGGGACTGGCACTGTGGATCCTCCCCGCGCTCGCACTGGTGGTCGGCGGTTTTGCCATCCTGGGTTTGAAGCGCGCCCGTCGCGACCCTGAGAAGGTTTCGAGTGACGAGAGGGCGATCGAGGAGCCGGCACGGTGAACGCAGTTCGAGCCGGGCTTGAGGACCAACTCGCTCAGGTGCGCCAAGACCTCACCGAAATCGACGAGCAGGTTGCCGGCGGGGAGGTCGACGCCGCGACGGCGCAGCGGCTTCGGGCGACCTACGAAAGTGAAGCCGATCGACTGCAGGGACAACTGGAAGCCGTGGAAGCCGACTCGGAGCCCGGGACGGGACGCTCGCGCACGCGGATGCTGGCCGGAGCGCTCGTCCTCGGTATTGGAGCCATGGTGATCGTCGCTGCAGCCATCCTCTCACTCGGCGACCGTGCTCCCGGCGGGAACCTGACCGGGGGAATCGCAAGCGATGTCATCGCGGGGGAGGGCGTCGATCTCGAGGATGTGACGACCGACGAGATGGAAGCGGTGGTCGCGGCGAACCCCGAGGTCGTGCGGATGCGCCTCGCTCTCGCACGCCGGTACTTTGAAGCTGGCGACTTCGACCTCGCTCTCGATCACTACATGGTCATTCTCGAGGATCAAGGCGTCTCTGATCCGGAGGCTCTCGCCAACGTCGGCTGGATGACGGCCCTGTCGGGCAGACCCGACGTGGCTCGCACGTTCGTGGATCGGGCGCTCGACATCCAGCCGGATTTCCCGCAGGCGTATTGGTTCCTCGGCAACATCGCCATGCTGCTCGATGATCGCGGTGGGGCACGAAGTGCGTTTGAGAAGCTCCTGTCATATGAGGTGCTTCCGGACGACATCCGAGACGCTGCAGAGGCGTCACTCCGTGACCTGGAGGCGGGTTGATGGCAGTCTCGACGTCCAACCGGCGAGGGAGCCGTTTGGTGTGGGTGACCATCGCCGTCGGTGTCGCGGTAGTCGTCCTGGGCATCGTGTTCGCGGGGCGATTCGGGACCGATCCGACGATCACGCAGTCGCCGCTCATCGGCAGGGCTGCACCGGATGTAGTCATGACGTCTTTCGACGGGGGAGAACCCGTACAGCTTTCAGACTTCCAAGGAGACATCGTCGTCGTCAACTTCTGGGCATCGTGGTGCTTGGCCTGTCGGAACGAGCACGAGGCGCTTGTTACCGCGGCAGACAACTACCAGGACCTGGGCGTGACCTTTGTTGCCGTCAACTACGAGGACAGCGAAGGGCGGGCGAACGCCTTCTTGTCAGAGCTGGGGCGCAGCGAAGTCACCGTCTACACCGTCGACCAGAACTCGCGCGTGGGTTTCGAGTTCGGAGTGCTCGGCTTGCCGGAAACGTTCTTCATCGACAGATCAGGAGTTGTCGTCGGCAAGGTGTCGGGGCCAGTGTCCTATGAGTTGCTTGCAGGCACCATCGAGTTGATTGCCATCGGTCAGGCCATCGGTGAGGTGCGGACGGGTGACGTGGAGAATCGATAACTGTTGGTCGTCGGCCGTCAGCTATTAGCAAGAGACGGGGCGGCGCCGCGGATCTCGAGATTCGCCAGGAGATGTGCCGTTGTCTCGGCGATCTCGGCTATCGCTTCGTTGAAGACGGCTTCGTTGTGCTGGGCCGGTCTGGTGAACCCGCTTATCTTGCGCACGAACTGGCGCGCCGCCGCTTCGATCTCCTCGGAAGGTGCCGGGGTTGCTCCCTCCCGGAGACGTTTGATGGATCTGCACATGCGGTGAGCGTATCGTCCCCCCGCCAGCGAGCAGACGCCGATCAAGAATGGGGGCGCCAAAGGCCTACCATTTCGCCGATTCCGACCACGCCCGAGGAGTGCTCCGTGCCCACTGAAGCCGACTTCCGTCTCCCCCGAACGGTTATCCCTTCGCATTACGCCATAAGTCTCGAGCCAGATCTCGAGGCGGCGACGTTCGCCGGCACGGTCGGTGTCGACGTCGATGTGGTCGAACCGGTCCAAGAAGTGATGCTCAACGCCACCGAGATCGACATCAGCAAGGCGGCCCTAGTAGATGGTGACGGGAACCGGCTCACCGCATCCGTTGTGTACGACGACGACACCGAAAGAGCAACCCTTCGCCTCGACGGCACAGCAGCTCCAGGCAAGTGGCGGGTCGAGGCAGAGTTCACAGGCATTCTCAACGACCAACTCCGCGGTTTCTATCGCTCGTCGTATGTGGACGTGGAGGGGAACGAGAAGACGATCGCGACGACTCAATTCGAGGCTCCGGACGCCAGGAGAGCGTTTCCGTGTTGGGACGAGCCCGACCTGAAGGCGACCTACGACGTCACGCTCGTGGTCGAAGAAGGTCTGATGGCGGTGTCGAACGGCGCCGAGATCTCGCGAGTACCGGCAGGTGATGGCAAGGTCGAGGTGACGTTCGCGACCACGATGAAGATATCCACCTACCTCGTCGCGTTTGTCGTAGGCGAGTTGGAAGCGACTGCCGCGGTCGATGTCGACGGCACACCTCTTCGCATCGTGTTTGTGCCGGGAAAAGAGGACCTCACCGAGTTTGCACTGGAGATGGGTGCCCATTCCCTCCGGTTCTTCGTCGACTACTACGGCATCCCGTATCCGGGCGACAAGCTCGACATGATCGCGATACCCGACTTTGCCTGGGGCGCCATGGAGAACCTGGGCGCGATCACCTATCGCGAGCAGGCACTTCTGCTCGATCGCAAGAAGGCCTCACAACTGGAGCTGTTACGCGTTGCCGACGTCATCGCTCACGAGATCGCGCATATGTGGTTCGGCGACCTCGTCACGATGAAGTGGTGGAACGGCATCTGGCTCAACGAGGCGTTCGCGACGTTCGCCGAATTGAAGTGTGTGGACGCCTACCGGCCTGATTGGCACCGCTGGGATCGTTACGCCGCCTCGCGCACCCATTCGATGCACATCGACGCACTTGCTGCAACGCGCCCCATCGAGTTCCCGGTGGCGTCCCCGGAGGAGTCGACGGCGATGTTCGACTCGTTGACGTACATCAAAGGATCGTCTGTGCTCCGGATGCTCGAGCAGTACCTGGGGGAGGAGGCTTTCCGCACCGGTGTCTCGAACTATCTCAAGCAACACGCCTACGGCAACACCGAGACGGCCGACTTGTGGGTGGCTCTCGAGGACGCCTCTGGCCAGCCGGTGGGCGAGATCATGGACGGCTGGATCTTCCAGGGCGGTTTCCCCGTCGTAACCGTCGGTACGGCCGACGGCGGATATCAAATCGAGCAACGCCAGTTCCGGTACCTGGGACAGGGCGACAAACGGTGGAAGATCCCGCTCCGTTTCCGCGATGCCGATGGAGACGAGCGTTTCCTGCTCACCGAAGACGCCAAGCTGCATGCCGCAGACGGGATCGTGGTCAACGCCGGTGGCGACGGTTTCTATCGGGTGGCCTACACGCCAGATCTCCTCGCCGACCTGCGGACCCGACTCGACACCCTCAGGCCCGCCGAGCGGTATGGCGTTGTCTCCGACACCTGGGCATCCGTCCTCAAGGGCGACACCGAGGCGGACGAGTTCGCCTCGCTTGTCGGCTCGATGTCCGGCGAAAGTGACCTCGATGTGTGGGGGGCGATGCTCACGGGTCTCACCGAGCTCGACCGCGTGGTGTCTTCGGATACCCGGCCGAACCTGCAGAGCTTCGTTCGAGGCCTCGTCGGGGACAAGATGGACGAGCTGGGCTGGCAGCCGGATCCAGGTGACTCCGATCGCACCCGCGAGTTGCGCGGCCTGATGATCCGTGCCATGGGCAACCTCGGCAGCGACAAGGACACCCAGCAGGCTGCGGCGCAAATGTGGGAGCAGTCCCAGGAGGGTGCCGACTACGACGCTGAGGTACGCGATGCCGCCCTCGGTGTCCTCGCGGCGAACGGCTCGATGGACGAGTTCGACCGGTTCATCGAGATTCACCTGACTGCCAACGACCCGCAGGACGTCGTCAAGTACCTCCGTGCCGCAACCGCCATCCCCGAGAAGGATGCCGTCGAACGGCTCTTTCAGATGGTGATCGACGGCGAGATCCGACGCCAGGACACGATGTGGGTCGTTGCCCTGCTCGTCGGCCACCGCGAGAACGGCCCTCGGGCCTGGTCACTGCTGCAGGACAACTGGGACGCGGCGTTGGCCTCCATGCCGCCCCAGAATGCTCGCCACATCATCGATCTCATCTACTTCCGGTCCGAACCCGATGTCGCCGCCGACATCGAGCAGTGGCTGGCAGACCATCCGATCGAGGCTGCCCAGCAGTACGCCGAGCAGCAGATCGAGCTGATGAAGGTCCGCGTCGGTTTGCGGGAGCGAGAGGCCGACCGCCTCTCCTTCTAACGCGTCTGGCGTACGCCAGGCCCGAATACGGGCCTGGCGTACGCCAGACGCAATCAGAGCCGGCGGAGTTCGGCTTCGAGGTGGAGCTGATGCTCCTGTCCGACGGCGCCCATGAGCAGCCGATAACGAAGAACGTCACCGTCGACCTCGATGATCCGTTCGACGCTGTCGATGTTCTTCGCCGTCGGTGTCGTTGCCACCTGTGTCGACCGGACAGCGATGCGGAAGCCATCAACGGAACCGCTGAGGACCTCAGCGACTCCCGTTGGTTGGGCTATCACGAGCTCCGCGACCCCCGGCCCGGGCACGCGGAAGAAACCCGTTTCCATGTGAAGCGGATCGCCCGTTTCGGCACGTTTGGTCTGCTGCGAGTAGGCGAGGAACGGCTTGGGCGGAGCGGTGATCTCGATGCGCTCCGTGTACGTGAAATCGTCGATGGTGGGATACGTGCCGGACCCGGCTCCCGCCCAGGTACCGACGAGGAAAGCGATCGATTCGATCTGAATGTGGACGGCCGGCAAATCGGTGTCTGGCATGGTGGCGAGGCTACCTGAGCTCTTCTGGGATTAGCCGCGACCTTGGCCGGTAGGCTGCCGCGCCACCGGTATGGAGGGCACGGAGGAGGTCGGTGCGTGGAGGTTGTTGTCGACGGCTCCGAACTGGCCATCGATGAGGTAGTGGCTGTAGCCAGCGGCAGAGCCTCGGCCGTACCGGGAGTGGCACTCGACGAGCGGATGAAACCTGCACTCGATCTCGTGCGGGAGCGCACGGCGCAGAGCGTCGTTACGTATGGAGTGACGACCGGCCTCGGTGCGCTCGCTTCAACCCGAATCCCACCTGAACAAGCCGCTGAGATGCAGATCGATCTCGTTCGCTCTCATGCAGCCGGTGTGGGGACCTTCCTCGATGTTCCGACGGTCCGGGCCATGCTGCTGCTTAGGGCGCGAACGCTGGCTCAGGGTTATTCCGGTGTCCGACCGGACGTCGTCCGATTCCTACTCACGCTGCTCGATCGTGACCTCATCCCGGCTGTGCCGTCTCGCGGCTCGGTCGGGGCGTCGGGCGACCTGGCGCAGTTTGCGCACCTGGCTTTGCCCGTGATTGGTGAAGGCTTCTTTCTCGAAGACGGCGAGGCCGTCCCGTCTCGCGACGCTCTCACAGACGCGGGTATCGAACCCCTGGTCCTGCAGCCGAAGGAGGGCCTGAGCCTGCTCAACGGGACGGAGGGAATGCTCGCGATGGGGTGTCTCGCCGTTCACGACGCACGCGTGCTCGTTGACACCGCAGATGCCGCATGTGCGCTCAGCGTCGAGGCGTTGCTGGCGAGCGACAGACCCTTCGACCCGCGGATTCACGAACTGCGACGCCACCCGGGTCAGGTTCGCTCGGCAAGAATCATCCGCCGTCTTCTGTTGGGGTCCGAGATCAATGCCAGCCACCACGACGACTTCGTCCACGCGGTACAGGACGCGTACAGCTTGCGCTGTGCTCCTCAGGTTCACGGCGCTGTCAGAGACACCGTCGAGCATGCGGCAGCGGTGTTCTCGCGCGAACTCGGTGCCGTCGTCGACAACCCGATCGTCTTTCCCGACGAGGGCGATGTTGTGTCGGCCGGCAACTTCCACGGCCAGCCGCTCGCTTTCGCTCTCGACTTCTTGGCGATTGCGCTCTGCGAGTTGGGATCGATCTCTGAGCGGCGGACCGACCGAATCCTGGATCCGGACCGATCCTCGGGGCTGCCACCTTTTCTGGCGACACGGCCCGGGATCAACTCCGGTTACATGCTTGCCCAATACACAGCCGCCGCGCTGGTCGCCGAGAGCCGTATTTCGGCGCATCCGGCTTCGATCGACTCCATTCCGACGTCCGGCCTCCAGGAGGACCATGTGTCCATGGGTTGGGGCGCCGGGCTCAAACTGAGATCCGTCGTCGACAACACGAGACACGTCTTGGCCGTCGAACTGGTTTGCGCAGCCGCCGGAGTTGACCACCGAGCGCCGCTGCAGCCCGGGCAAGGGACGGCACGAGTTCATTCGGCGGTGCGAGAGGTGGTCGCGCCGCTGAACGACGACAGGCCGGTCGGCGCAGACATTCAGGCGGTCGCCGCCACCATGGAGAGAGGCCGACTCGCGACAATCGTGGACGACATGGAGATGGAGTGATGGGTGGGCCTCGTCCGATCCGGGCCCCTCGAGGCACAGAGCTCAATTGCCGAGGGTGGCTCCAAGAAGCCGCGCTGCGTTGTTTGATGAACAACCTCGACCCTGAGGTCGCTGAGCGGCCTGACGATCTTGTCGTGTACGGTGGCACGGGCCGTGCCGCGCGGAACTGGGACTCCTTCGATCGAATCG
>JAUVPA010000047.1 GCA_030598905.1 Acidimicrobiia bacterium | reverse complement strand
TGGCGAAGA
Organism: Acidimicrobiia bacterium; assembly: GCA_030598905.1. Lineage (GTDB taxonomy): Bacteria > Actinomycetota > Acidimicrobiia > Spongiisociales > UBA5794 > JAUVPA01. Next base: position 9,736 of record JAUVPA010000047.1, on the reverse strand, counting down.
GAGTAGGGGTAGGGGCCAGGAGGCAGGGGGTAGGAGGTAGGGGGTAGGGGGTAGGGGGTAGGGGGTACGCCCCAGCCCTCGCGGATGCGCCGGTAGCGCCGCCATAGCGGCGCGCGCATCAAAGGTAGTGGTTGGTTATGGGCAGACGACGATCGCGACCGAAGGCCTTCTTCGTGATCTTCACGCCGGGTGCTGCCTGGCGGCGTTTGTACTCGTTGCGATCGACCATGCGCGCAACGCGCCGAACAAGAGACTCGTCGTAGCCTTCCTCGATGATGGCGTCGGCGCCCATATCGCGCTCGATGTACCTGGTGAGGATGGCGTCGAGGGTGTCGTACGGGGGAAGACTGTCACTGTCGAGCTGATCGGGGCGAAGCTCCGCCGACGGTTCCTTGTCGATGATGGTCTGAGGGATGACCTCGCCGTCACGGTTGCGCCACCGCGCCAGGTCGTACACCAGCGTCTTGTAGACATCCTTCAGGACGGCGTAGCCACCCGCCATGTCTCCGTACAACGTGGCGTAGCCCACAGCCATCTCCGACTTGTTCCCCGTGGCAACCACCATGCCGCCGAACTTGTTCGACAAGGCCATGAGCACCGTTCCCCGGATCCTCGCCTGAATGTTCTCTTCGGCGACTCCGGGCTCCGTCCCCTCGAAGACGCCCTGGAGGACATCGAGATGGCCGGCGAAGACATCGTCGATCATGAGTTCGTCGACGCGAATGCCGAGGTTCGCGGCGAGTTGCAGAGAGTCCTTGACCGACCCCTCGGAGCTGTAGCGCGTCGGCATCGTCACGCCCCACACCCGGTCTGGGCCGAGCGCGTCCGCCGCTATCGCAGCAGTGAGCGCCGAGTCGATGCCGCCGGAAAGCCCAACAACTACTTCGGAGAAACCGTTCTTGGTGACGTAGCCAGCCAACGCACACGCCAATGCGGAGTACACCTCGGCCTCAACGTTCAGCCGCACACGAGACGGCGGCGTGGCGATGGAGATCCTCCTCGCCGCCGATGCCGAGACGCTGATCGGTGGGGCCTCTGGTTCCCCCGCGGAGTCGAGGGGAACGTCGAGCACAAATAGCTCCTCCTCGAATTGGGCGGCGCGGTAGAGCGGAGATCCGTCTGCGGCAAAGACCATTGAGTCGCCATCGAAGACCAGCTCATCTTGGCCGCCCACGGCGTTCACGTAGACAAGCGGCACACCGGCCGCAACAGCCTGGGCGCGGAGAAGCTCGGCTCGCTCGGCACCTTTGCCCATGTGATACGGCGAGCCGTTGATGTTGAACAGGATCGCCGCACCCGCTGCTGCTTGGGCAGCGGGGGGCCCATCGAAAGACCAAATGTCCTCACATACGGAGACGCCACAGGCAACGCCGCCGATTCGCCACAACATCGATCCGTCTTCGCCCTCGGCGAAGTAACGCGCTTCGTCAAACACCCCGTAGTTCGGGAGCAGCCTCTTGTGATAGATGCCGATCAGCCGGCCACCGTGCAGCACGGCGGCAGCGTTGGCCACGTGACGCTCGACCGAGTCGTCGTCCAACCGGCCCTCGTCCAGCCGATCGACGAACCCGACAACGGCGGTCGTCTCACCGGACGCTGCGGCGAGTCGCTCCACAACGGCCAAGTTCTCGGCGACAAAACCCTCGCGCAGCACGAGGTCCTCGGGGGGGTACCCCGTCGTCGCCAACTCAGGCAGCAACAGCACGTCCGCTTCGGTTTCTTCGGCCCACGACATGGCGTCGAAGATCCGCCGCTCGTTGCCCGCGAGATCCCCGACCGTCAGATCGATCTGCGCCCCGGCGACTCGGATGGAAATCAAATCCCCACCAACGTCTCTTCGATCAGAAAATCCACCACCTCGATCAACGCCTCACGATGTTCCGCACCATTCTTTGTTGCCTGCTCGTACACCGCAACCTGCTGATCTGCACTTGTCCCTCGCTCCAGAATCATGCGGGCGTTTTCGACGTGTTCGATACAACCAAGCTCGGTTGCGTCCTGGCGAACGAGTCCGATCATCTCATCAACGAGCCTCGGGAAGGGCACGAGTTCGCTCTTGCCGAAGTCGATCAGTGAATCAGAGATGCCATAACGCTGTGCGCGCCACGTGTTCTCGTCGAGCAGCATGCGCGAGTAGATCCTCCACCGCTGATTGGTCTGACGCAGCCGGTACATCATGGCGAGGAGTGATACGTAGATCGCCGCGATCGTGATCCCGTCGTCGAGGCGCGTGCAGATATCGCTGGCTCGCATCTCCAACGTCGGATAACGCCCGCTGGGACGCAGATCCCACCACAAACGGGTGGTGTCTTCGATCACACCCGAGTCCATCAATACACGGGTGTGCCGCTGATACTCCGCCCAATCCTGGAACTCCTCCGGCAGCCCCGTTCGGGGAAGGGAGCGGAACACCGTCGTTCGATAGGACTTGAGGCCCGTGTCCTCACCATCGAAGAACGGCGAGGAGGTGGACAGCGCCAGGATGTGCGGCAGGAAGTAGACGACCTGATTCATCAGGTCGATCCGCGTGTCGTCGTCCTCGATGCCGACGTGCACGTGCATGCCACAGATCAGCAAACGCCGCACCACCCCCTGCATCGCACGAACGAGCAGGTTGTAGCGCTCCTTGTTCGTGTGACGCTGCTCTCCCCAGGCGGCAAAGGGGTGGGTCGAGGCAGAGATGATCGCCATGCCGTACTCGCCGACGAGGTTCGACACATCGCGACGTAAACGGGCGGCATGTTCACGTACCTCAGGGATGTTCTGGGCAACCGGCGTGCCGATCTCAATCTGAGAACGGATGAACTCCGGGCTCACCGTTCCTTCGACAATGTCGTCCGCCGCCTCGATGAGGCCATCAGGCATGTCGGGCACCAGGTCGCGGGTCTCGCGATCGACGACGAAGTACTCCTCCTCGATGCCGACCGTGAATGTTGGGCGAGGGCCTGCCATGAGGGCAGGCTATACCTCGATCAGTCGAGGAGGAGGAGCCCCTCGGCCAACAGGGCGGCGCGAAGCGAATCGGCGTCCTCGTCGCGTACGGAGATCGTCAATACGCCGCCTCCGCCGTATGGAGCATGGCGGAGCTGGATGTCTCGGACGTCCACTGCACTCGTTTCGAGGCTGTGGCCCACTTTGGCCAACTCGCCAGGGCGGTCGGCCAAAGCCACCCGCACCGGCACGGCGGCGGCACCTAGCGCCTCGCGTTGGGCCCTGGCGAGGGCGAGAAGGTCGTGCAACTCGGAACCACCCTCCCATACGGCATGTTCGAGCTGATCGAGCCGACTCCGCATGCCGTCGATGGCTGCTGCCACCTCAGCTGCGTTGGCCGCGAGGACGCCTTCCCTCCTCCTCGGATCCGACGCGGCGACTCGCGTGAGATCCCGGAAACTGCCCGCAGCGAGATCGAGCGAGCTCGGAGTTGCTGCCGCCTCGAGCATCAAGGCCCCGGCGACGATCTGGGGCAGGTGGCTGACCCGAGCGACGCCGGCATCGTGCTCGGCAGCCGTCATGACAAGGGGGCGCGCACCGAGCAATGCGACGATCTCTTCAACAGACGCGACGTCGTTGGCGTTGGCCCCGTCTGAAGTGATGACCCACGCTGCGCCGTGGAACAAGGCCGGCGAGGCTGCGCTGGGTCCCGAAACCTCTCGGCCCGCCATCGGATGGGTACCGACGAAGTGATCGAGGTGAGCTCCCGCAGCAACCGCCTCGGTCTTCACTGAAGCCACATCGATTACGAGGCTCTCGACATCGAGGGCGCCCAACAGCTCCACCGTCACAGCCAGCGGAGCCGAGATCAGGATGAGATCGGAGCCCGAAGCGATCAGGTCATCGAAACCGGCAAGGCTGGTCACGGCGCCACGCTCTTCGGCGGCCGAGAGCGCTGCCGGATCGGGGTCCCATCCCGTCACGTCCCAACCCGCTTCACACAGACCGAGCGCGATCGACGTGCCAATCAGACCCGTACCCGCAATGGCCGCCCGCCGCACAGTCAGATCTCGACTCCCATGACCTCGGCCAAGGCTCGAATGTCGGCCATCAGTTCGTCGAACTCGCCGGGGAGAATCGCCTGGGGTCCATCAACCAAGGCCGTTTCCGGTGCCGGGTGCACGTCGACCATGAAGCCGTGAGCCCCAGAGGCCACACCGACACGCGCCAGGGGAGCAACAAGGTTGCGACGTCCACCTGAGTGCGAGGGGTCGATGATGATCGGGAGATGGGACAGCCCCTTGACGACTGGCACTGCCGAAATGTCGAGGGTGTTCCGCGTCGCCGTCTCAAACGTCCTGATACCTCGCTCGCACAGGATGACATCGTGGTTGCCGTCTTTGTACACGTACTCGGCCGCGTTGAGCCATTCCTCGATCGTTGCCGTGAATCCGCGTTTCAGCAGCACCGGCTTGTTCTGCCTGCCCAACTCGGACAACAACGTGAAGTTCGCCATATTGCGGGTGCCAACCCGAATGAGATCCGCATGATCCGCAATGAGCTCGACGTCGCGCGGATCAACAACTTCGGCGACGAAGGGAAGACCGAACTGTTCTCTCGCCTCCACCAGGAGTTCGAGACCCTCTTCGCCGAGACCCTGGAACGAGTACGGCGACGTCCGCGGCTTGAAGGCATCACCTCGCAAGATCGTGGCCCCCGACTTCATGACGGCCTCGGCTGCGGCGAACAGCTGCTCTCGGGACTCGACGGCGCAAGGACCGGCGATCACCGCGAAGTGAGTTCCACCAACCATGGTGTTGCCCACTTCGATGACGGAGTCCTCAGCTTGGAAATCACGGGAGACGAATTTGAAGGGTTTGAGGACGGGCACAGCCCTTTCGACCCCGGGAAATGCTTCCCACGGAAGCGTTTGCACTTGCGTCCGGTCGCCAACGACGCCGATGACCGTGCGGTAGCGGCCCCGCGAGACATGCGCTTCAGCGCCAACCTCGGCGAGGCGATCCAACACATGTTGCACGTTGTCCTCGGACGCTGCAGCGTCCATCACGATGATCAGAGACTCATCCCCGGGTGCCGGCATGACGAGAGCATAAGGACTGCGCCGCCGCCAGTGAGAAGCGAACGCCCTCATGCGCCGGGCTCGCTTGGGATTGCGTCGACGCGGTTTCCTACCCTCAGATCCGTGCAGCGTGTTCTGGTGACAGGAGCGGCGACGTGGACCGGGGGGTCCGTCGTTCGCGAGCTCGAAAAGCGAGACCGAATGGAGGTCTTCGCCGTCGATGACATCGAGCCCAGGATTCCATTCGAGTCCGATTTCCAGCGACTGTCTCTCGACCGCCTCGCGTTCGCCCATCACCTCCTCGAGATCGACCCCGACATCGTCGTCCACCTGCAGACTGTGGATCGCTCCGCCGAGCTCGGACGCAGCCGAGCCCATGAGGAGAGCGTCGTCGGCGCCCAGGCTCTGTTCGGCGCCATCGGCCGCTCTCCGAACGTCCGCCGCGTCATCGTGAAGTCGGATTCCGCCGTTTACGGCGAAAGTCCACGCAATCCGTCCGTCCTCACCGAAGCGGCCTCCATCAGAAGCGGCTCGTCCGACTATCAGGGCGATCTCGAGGACATGGAGCGATTCGTCCAGGAAACTGCCCTCGATCACCCCAGGATCGACTTCACGATCGTGCGCTTTGCACCAATCATCGGGCCGGAGGTCGCCAACTCTCTGACGCGCTACTTGACGCTGCCCATCGTGCCGACCCAGATGGGATTCGACCCTCGCTTCCAGTTCATCCACGAATCCGATGCCGTCGCGGCGGTCCTCCATGCTGTGGACGAGGACGTGTCCGGCACCTTCAACGTTGCCGCCCCGGGCCAGCTCTATCTCAGCCGCGTCCTGCGGCTGGGGCTGCGAGTCCCCCAGCCCCTTCCCGGCAGGTTCTTCGACTCCGCGATGCGGGGCCTCGCCCGCGTCGACCTCGTCGTCCCAAAGCACACGATTGCCGTCCTCAAACATGGTCGGGTCATGGACACGACGCAGATGAAGGAGGTGTTTCGCTTCGCACCGCGGTTCACCTGCCGCCAGGCCGTTCTCGACACCTACGGCCGGCTTCCGGCAATGGTGGGTGAATCTTGACGAAGCGCGAGCTTGAGCTGCGGACCAAACGCGAACTTCTCGAGATGGCACGCGAGGAGGACGTCGGCGGACGGTCGACGATGACCAAGGCGGAGCTCGTAGACGCCCTCGCCGAACCCAAGCCATTGGACTCAGCCGACCACGATCGCGCTATCGCTATTCCCGGCATCGCTCCCGAGGACCGGGCAGAGGCCAAGGCCCGCCGTACCGCGCTGTACGAACGCCTTGCGTCCTTCGTCGATCGGAGTCGGTCATGTGGGTGGGTGAGCCTCGAGGGTCATCCATGTGGCCTGCCCGTGATCGCGGACAGCGACGCCTGCGGTTTGCACGGAAACGGAACCATCTACGACGCGGCGATCCCGCTCACCGGGCGCCTCGGATTCGACACGTGGCCGACACTTTGGCGCCAGCTGTTTCTCGCTACATACGACGTAGACCCGGTGGGACTGGATCCCGTGATCGCCGAGATGGCCTGGCACTTACTGAATGGGCTCTACTTCGACTACTTCAGAGTCGAGGTCGAGGGCATCGAGAACGTCCCCATGTCGGGGGCAGCCGTCATCGTCGGCAATCACGGCGGTGCCGCGCTTCCCTACGACGCGGCGATGCTGAACCTCGCCGTGATGAACGAAGCTGCGGTGCCCAGGCGGGTGCGGGTCATGGCCACCGAGATCTTCAACATGCTCCCGGTCGTCTCTCACATGTACAGGAAGACGGGGGCCGCATACGCGGCCCGTGAAGACGCCCGCCACCTCTTGGCCAGGGGACACCTCCTCGGTGTGTTTCCCGAGGGAGAACGGGGCTTCATGAAACCGGTTTGGGAGGCATATCGCGTGCAGCGCTTCGGTCGCGGCGGCTTCGTCGAGCTCGCCGAAGAGGCCAAGGCACCAATCGTGCCTGTCGCAATCGTCGGATCGGAGGAAGTCCACCCGGCGGTAACGGTTTCGAAACGGCTCGCTCGCCTCGTCAAGCTCTTCTTCCCCGAGCAGCGGGTCGAGGAGATCGCAATCTTCCTCAACCCTGTTCCCCTGCCCGTTCGTTGGCATCTTCGCTTCTTGGAGCCGGTTGATCCCGGCGGCGACCTCGACCCGCTGGCGATGCTGGAAAAGACCGAGGACATCCGCAGACTGGTGCAATCGGCTCTCGACGAGATTCTCGCCAACCGCACCACGGCCTTCTGAACCCCCCTCCTGTTGCTTGCAATAGTTAGCACAATGCTGTATATTGCAAGCATGGTGAAAACGCCGGACCTCGGAGCGTTCATCCGCGAGCAGCGGGAGAACAGCGCGATGTCCCTGCGCAAGCTGGCGGAACAAGCGGGGGTGTCCAACCCCTACTTGTCACAGATCGAAAGGGGGCTTCGCAAGCCGTCTGCCGAGATCCTCAAGGCCATCGCTCGGGCACTCCAGATCAGAACCGAGGCCCTGTACCAAAGGGCCGGGCTTCTCGAGTACTCCCCCGATTTGGCAACCGGCAATTCACGTGGCGTGATCGAAGCCATCGAGGCCGATGACACTTTGACAACCAACCAAAAAGAGGCGCTGGCGAGCATCTATCGGAGCTTCGCCGGCGAAGAGCCCAAGGAGGCATGATGAACACCATGGAGAGTCAGCGCGAGACGGCGGGCCGCGCGTTCTACGCAGTCATAGGAGCCCCCGTGGTCACGGGTCGCAAGCTGCGCGACTTCGGGATGCGCGTCGCGGTCGACCTCGCCGGCGAAGCCGGAGTGTGGGAAGAAGAGGGCCGCAAGCTCACCGGACAGATCCAGGACAGCAAGGTGGTCGAGCAGGCCATCGACCGGGTCGAACAGGTGCAGGAGCGTGTCGACGTCGAGCAGATCCAGGAGCAGGTCGAGAAGCTGCGCGATCAGCTCGAGCACGTGCTCGTCACGTGGAGGATCGGATTCAACCCAACCAACACCAAGGTCGAGGAGAAGCCCGCACCGAGGAAGGCCACGGCCGCGAAGAAGACGGCCACCAAGGCCACTGCGGTCAAGAAGCCCGCAGCGAAGAAGCCCGCTGCGAAAAAGCCGACAACGTCGAAGGCCTCCGACAACGGAGACAAGTAGCCGTCAGTAGTAGGTAGTCGGTAGTCGGTAGTCCGATATCCGACTACCGATATCCGACTACCGCATCAGTGCCGAACCAAAGGTTCGGTTGCTTTAGCGCCGTCCACCCAACCCGACACCATCGACTCCGTGGGTAGGCGCCGTACGAGGCTTTTGCGCACGTTGAGAGCGGTCATCGTCTGCAGTAGGTTCGACGGATTCCTCCGTCGCAGCTCCTTGATCGTGTCGACGCCCGCGGCGTCGAGCAGCTCGGCGTACTCCGAGCCGATGCCCTGGACTCGCATGAGGTCGGCGTGGTTCACCCAGGTGAGAATGTCTCTCTCGTCCAGGCGGGTCTGTTCCGCGAGCTGACGCCTGCCGCCTCTCGTGGCGGCGGTCTTGAGCAGAGCCTCCGTCGTTCGGACGCGGGCCTTTCGCATCTTCGTTGCCTCGCGATGCCTCAAGCCATGGATCGCGTCGATCGACGCCATGCACCTCACCCCTCTCTGCCACACGTGGTCCCCCGCCCTGGCGGATCACCGGCTACGCAGACTACAGAACGGACGGATCGCGGTGCGAAGCGAATCACCCTCGGTGTAGATCCCTCAGATCATCCGGCGTCTCCAAGCGGTGCGGTGAGAGCTGGTCGAACCAGCACTCGGTGACCCCGTCGGGATGGCTGGCAAGGACATCGAGGACGTCTGCATCACCCTCGAGGCCCATGAGCCGCGGGAAGAGATCGTCCGTGACGACGATCGGCCACCCCCTCGCGTACCGGTACTTCGGCACGGCGGCAACGGCGTGCTCCGCTTCGCAGGCGTCGAGCAACAGACCGACGATGGCGGCGGTGACTCCCGGCTGATCACCACGAGCGAGGACGGCGTTCTCGACCGATGCATCTCGCGACAACGCGTCGAGCCCAACGCGAAGCGATGCCGCGGTGCCCTCGGACCATTGTGGATCGATGACAACCGTCACGTTTCCAAAACGAACAGCCTCGAGTACTTCTTCAGCATCGGAACCGAGCACTACGAATGTCTCGTCGACGGGCCACGACTCGACGTCACCGAGAACCTGCTCGAGAATCCGGTTGCCGCGGTGTTTGACGGCGTATTTGGGCGCATCGAATCCCGATCCCGCATCGGAAGCGATGACCAGGGCAGTAGTTCGTGCCTCGCGAGTCACGGACGGGAGGCTACCGACGCCGCAAAGGCCACAGCCGTACAGCCGGGACCAGGAACGGCCCGGCGTGGCCGGGCCGTGGGGAAGTCCTGTACTCCGCCCGCGTAGCACCAGGCTCCGTCGGGCAAGGCCACGATAGTCCGCACCAACCCCCTGCGACCACGGAATTGGCGACCGCGAATCTGCCAAGCTGGGACCCCTGAGGCCCAGGAGACCGATCAGTGATCGTCGGAGTACCTGCCGAAATCAAGACGGAGGAGTATCGCGTTGCCATCACGCCGGTCGGCGTTCGCGAGCTGACGGCCCGCGGCCACCGCGTGTTGATCGAGCGTGGCGCCGGAGACGGTTCCTCCATCAGTGACGCCGACTTCGTTCGGTCGGGTGCCGAGATCGTGCCGGCCGATACCGACGTGTTCGACAGCGCC
>JAUVPA010000175.1 GCA_030598905.1 Acidimicrobiia bacterium | reverse complement strand
GAGGAGGTGCGCAACGCGGCGTCGACCGCAGAGGAAACCTCCAAGAAGTGGAGAGCGGCGCTCACATTCAATAGGGAGCTGTTCGAGTCGGTGCGAACCTTCGCCGATTCGGAGGCAGCGGCTCAGCTCACCGGAGAGAGGCGTCGCAACCTCGACTTCTGGATTCGTGACTTTCGACGGGCCGGACAGTTCCTCGACAAGGAGGGCCGCGACAAGCTACAGGCTCTCAAGAACCGACTCATCGAGCTCCATGTGGCGTACAACCGCAACCTCGACGATTGGGAGGACGGCATCGACGTCACCCGTGACCAGCTCGAGGGTCTTCCCGAGGAATACATCGCCCGACTGGAGCCCGGAGAAACAGAGGAAACCCTTCGAGTCACCGTTGCGTATCCGGACTACATCCCGTTCATGGAAGAAGCTGTCGATCGCGATCTTCGCCGAGCACTTCAGTACCGGTTCTTGAACATGGCGGCCGACGAGAACACCGCTCTCCTCAACGAGGCCGTCGAGGTCCGGTGGCAGATGGCCGAACTACTCGGCCACCGCAGCTATGCCGAATACGCCATGGTGGTCAAAATGGGAAACCCCAAGGCCGTTGACGACTTCTACGAGTCCGTGGTGCCGGGCCTCACTGCCAAAGCCGAGACCGACGTCGCCGCTTTGCAGAAGATGATGGACGCCGACCACCCGAGAGAGGACCTGCAAGCCTGGGACTGGGGCTACTACGACACGCAGCAGCGAAAGCGTGAGTACGGGGTGGACGAACAGGAGGTTTCTTCGTACTTCCCTCTCGAGCGAGTCGTCGACGGCATGTTCTCCCTCACCAGCGACGTTTTCGGGCTGGACTTCGCCAAAGTCGAAGACCCCCGCGCCTGGCACCCGGACGTCAGCGTGTACGAGATTCGAGACCGTGCCCGCGACGAAGCCATCGCCTACTACTACGCCGACCTCTTCCCCCGAAAGGGCAATACGGCCACGCCGCATGTTTCTCGCTGCGGCCCGGTTATCTCCAGCCGGACGGCATCTATCGGAAGCCGATCGCGGCCGTGGCCGCCAACTTCACGCGTCCGACCGACGACGCGCCGTCGCTGCTGAAGCACGATGAAGCGTTGACCCTCTTCCACGAGTTCGGCCACGTGCTGCACGAAACCCTCACCGAGGCAGAGCTTCCCCGATTCTCCGGTGCGGACACGGAGTGGGATTTCGTCGAGGCACCGTCACAGATCATGGAGAACTGGATGTGGGAGCCGGAGGTATTGAGCCGCTTTGCCCGCCACTATCAGACCGACGATCCGATTCCGGTTGAACTCGTCGACAGGCTGGTCGCGGTACGAGACCAGAACATCGCTCTCAAGACACTGCGCCAGGCCATGCTCGGCCAATACGACCTCGCGATGCACGGCGGCGACGCGCCAATGGACGCAGACGAAGCATGGGCCGAGACCGTTTCCATCGGACTCATTCCCGGCCATCCCGATACACACATGGGGGCCAGCTTCGGCCACATGATGCACGACGAGTACCCGGCCGGGTATTACGGCTACTTGTGGGCTCTCGTGTACGGCCACGACATGTTCTCGGTATTCGAGGAGGAGGGAACGCTCAATCCGGAGGTCGGCTCTCGGTACCGCAACGCGATCCTCGCCAAGGGAGGGACGATGGACGGTGAACAGCTGCTGCGAGGTTTCCTCGACCGGGAGCCGTCGTCGGAAGCCTTCCTCGCCAAGGTCGGCCTCGGCGCCAAAGACTGACTCCGACGCTTCTGGTTCATATGGCGGGCCTATGGGCCCGCCATATGAACCAGACTGGTGGCGATGACCGGATTGGCGCAACACGAGGCAACGTTCACTATCGCAAGGCCGGGAGCAGCCATCGGCCGCCAAGAGCCACTCCCCCTCGCCATCCGCCGGATGAGCGTCGATCTGCTGACACGATCGATCGCCGACCTGCGACTCGACGGTGGAACGAACTTCGACGACGGGATTCACGCCGCCCGGAAGAAGATGAAGCGGCTGCGAGGCCTGATCCGTCTGGTCCGCGATCGCGTCGGCTACCGCACGTACCGCGAAGAAAACGTCGTCCTCCGCGACACGGCGCGCACTATCGCCCCGATGCGCGATACGTGGGTGCTGGTCGAGACCGTGCGCAACCTGCGCCTGGCCTACGCCGATCTACTCGATCCGAGTTTGTTCTCCACGACCGAGGCGTGGCTTCAGCGGCGCTACCGAAACCAGAAGACACATACCCGCGGCACAACGGTTGGCAACGCCATCATCACCTTGGCGACCGCCAGGCGACGTTTTGCGAGCTTCCCGATCGAGGGGCCCGTGGCCGATAACTTCGACTCCATCGCCGACGGAGTCGAGCGCGTGTACCGCCGCGGACTTCGTGGTTTCCGCCGATCCACGGAATCCGGCTCGGTCGAAGACCTCCACGAATGGCGCAAAAGGGTCAAATACCTCAAATACCAGATGGATGCGCTGACCCCCCTCCAGCCCGTGCTCATCGGGTCTCAGGCCGTCGAACTCGACGATCTAGGGGAGAGGCTGGGCCACGACCACGACCTCGCCGTTCTGGTGCGCACCGTCGTCGACAACCCCGATGCATGCCCAGACGATCGCGAACGCTGGCTTCTCATGGCGCTCGCGTACGAACGACGTAGCCGGCTCCAATCGGATGCTTTTCGCTCCGGCGCCGCTCTCTACGGGGAAAAGCCCAAGGCGTTTGTCGCCCGTCTCGGCGCCTATTGGGACGCGGCACGGCACTGAAATCGGCGAACACGGTCGTCAGGGCGCCCGGCGATCCGCTCTGGCTCGATCGACCTTGCCGGATGCCAGTCGCGCCAGACGCGAGACAACGTTCACCCTTTTCGGCACCTCGTGAGCGTCGAGCCGGGCCTGCGACCAGGCGATGACGTCGTCGGGTGCAACCGTGGTGGACTCGACGATCGCCTCAACACGAGAGCCCCACCGACCGTCCGGAACGCCGTAGACAAAGGCAGCCGAAACCTCAGGGTGTGTCTCGAGAACGGCCTCGATCATGGTGGGATACGCCTTCTCACCGCCGGTGTTGATCATCTCGTCGAGTCGGCCGTGCACGACGAGCCTGCCATGAGCGTCGATCGAACCGAGATCGCGGGTGTTGTGCGGCCCGGTCCGGGGCTCTTCCCCCACATAACCGTGGAAAACGGCCGGGCCGTCCACGAGAATCTCACCGATGTCGGTGATGGAAACCTCCATTCCGTCGAGGGGTGCTCCTGTCGTGCCGACGCCCGCTTCGATGTCCTCCGGCGACACGGTTGCCACCTGTGAGGCGGACTCGGTGGTTCCATACGTGGCGAGGCCGGGTATGCCGGCACGGAGGCTCTCTGCCAAGAGGTTTGTCGCCGAAGCCGCGCCTCCGACGAGCATCCACCTCACTGAGTCGAACCGCGTTCCCGAGTCGAGGGTGCGGCGCAGCATCGTGGGAACCATGCTCCCGATCGTCACCGGGCCTGCCAGCGCGGCAACGACACGGGAAGCATCGAATGAAGGGTGAACCGCCACCGACCCACCTGCCGCCAGGCTCCGCCAAAGCACCGACAGGCCAGCGACATGGTGAAGTGGCAAGCAAAGCAGCCACGTGTCGTCGGCCGTGTTGCCGAGACGGGCTTGTGATGCACCAATCGAGGCCGCGACGTTGTCCCTGGTGAGGGGAACAAAGCGAGGAGAGCCAGAGCTGCCCGATGTTGCCAGATGGACGAGTGCACTGGAATCGATCTCTGTGATTGCCATGTCTTGGTGTGCAGGCGCCGGCCGTGGTGTGGACCCCCGGGGGGGGGCAGCCACAACCCGCCGGCT
>JAUVPA010000032.1 GCA_030598905.1 Acidimicrobiia bacterium | reverse complement strand
AGCGTTTATCAACGGCGCATACATTCTTATCGACGGCGGGTCGCTCGCGTGGAGGGGCACCGTCGACCAGCTCGGCATGTGAGAGCGGATCGATAGCAACAGGAAAGGGAGCAAGCACAGTGGCAGACAAACAAGCAGTATCCGGGATGCTCGGCAAGGCAGGTTGGGCATACGACCAGGGGCACCTCGACTACCTGGAGTCGATCCTCACCGAAGACGCTGTGTTCACCCTCTCTATCGATGGACAGGGTCAGGTGGGCAACTTCGAAGGCAGAGACACGATCATGGGTCTGTACCGGGGCGCCTCGGAGAGCCAGGAGGATCAACGTCGCCACGTGGTGTCGAACATCTTCTTCGAGGATGAGACCGACTCGTCGGTGACGGCCGTGTCCTACTTGACGCTGATCTCGATATCGGACGGCGCGTTGAACGTCATCTCGTCCGGCGTCTACACGGACAAGGTGGAGCTCGTCGACGGCCAATGGCTGATCCGTAATCGTGACCTCGCGCTCGACCTGCCCTATTGACCTCTCGCTGGCGAGAGACGAGCGGGAAAGAGGAGACGAAGTATGAACATCGGGATGATTCCCGCGAAGTGGGCCAAGCAGACACCCAACGCTGAAGCCATCGTCGACAGCACGACGGACAAACGCATCAACTTCGCCGACTTCGACCAGCACGTGCGCAAGCTGGCGAACGGCCTCAGAGGCCTCGGCCTCGAGAAGGGCGACCGTGTCGGCGTCTTGAGTCAAAACAGCATCGAGTACGCCGCGCTGTACTTCGCGTGCGGACGCAGCGGGCTGGTGGCTCAGCCGATGAACTGGCGTTTGTCCGCGCCGGAACTCAAGAAGATCACAGAAAACGGCGAGCCTCGCGCCTACATCTTCCAGGACAAATACAGCGAGGTCGCCACCGAGCTGCAGGGCATGGTCGATTCCGTCGACCACTGGCTCCAATACGGACCGTCCGGAGATGGGTCGTACGAAGACCTCGTGGCCGCCGCCAGCGATGAGGAACCCAAGTGGTCGAGCCAGCTCGGCACGGACGACCCCCTGTTCATCCTCTATACGGGGGGCACCACAGGAGAGTCGAAAGGAGCGCTGCACACGCACAAGAGCGTGTACTTCGGGATGCTCAATCAGACAGTCGCGGAGCGGATCGTTCCAACCGACGTCTACATGCTGACCGGCCAGATGTTCCACATTCCGGTCGTCCTGGCTGTGAACTACCTGGCGCACGGATGTCCGCTCGTGTTGATGAACTTCGATGCGAAGCTGGCGATGGATCTCATCCAGCAGGAACGTGTCTCCGCGTTCCTCGGCGTGACCACGATGCTCAACTGGATGATGGCCGTTCCCGGATTCGAGAACTACGACATCCAGAGCCTGCGCAACATCCAGTACGGCGGCGGGCCCATGCCAAGCCGGGTCATCAAGGAAGCGATGGATCACTTCCCGTGCACCCTGATTCAGGGCTACGGCCAGACGGAGGGGACAACAATGACGTTCCTCTCCCAGGAAGACCACATTCGAGCGATCCGCGATGATTACCACCCGGAACGGCTCAAGGCGTGTGGGCGCGAGGGTTTCGTCACGTCGGTCCGGATCGTCGACGAGAAGGGTGCGGATGTCCCTCGCGATGGCAAGACGCCGGGAGAGATCATCGTCAAGTCTGAGGCCAACATGGTGGGCTACTTCCGCAGACCCGACCTCACAGCAGAGACCATCAAGGATGGATGGATGTGGACCGGCGACATCGCCACGTGGGATGAGGATCGTTATGTCTTCATTGTCGATCGCGCCAAGGACATGATCATCTCAGGCGGTGAGAACATCTACTCGGTGCAGGTCGAAGAGGCGATCTCTCGACATCCCGCCGTCCTCGAAACAGCCGTGATCGGCATTCCCGACGATGAGTGGGGCGAATCGGTGATGGCGTACGTCGTCCTCAAGCCAGACATGGAAGCGACGTCGGAAGAGATCATCGAAACTGCCAAGGCGAACCTCGCGTCGTACCAGAAGCCGAAGAGGGTCGAGTTCGTCGACGAGCTTCCCAAAGCACCGACAGGCAAGATCCTCAAACGTGTCTTGCGCGCACCACACTGGGCAGATGAGGAACGCCAGGTCTGACGAACAAGGGTGTGGTCCGGCTCCACGAAGCCGGACCACACCAAATGGCTCGAAACGAGCATTGGACAGCTGACGAACACACCCTGCACCGGAGGCAGCACATGACTTCTCCTGACATCCTCGCACCCGAGTTTCTGGACGATCCCAACGCGACCTTTGAGGTGCTCCGCGATGACCATCGGCTCTACTACCACGAGCTCATGCAGTCGTACATGCTCAGTCGATACGAGGACGTCGAGGAGGCTTTCAAGTCGAACGTGTTCACAACTGACAACTACGGCTGGCAGCTCGAGCCGGTCCACGGCCCGACGATCCTCCAGATGCATGGACGCGAGCATTCACGGCATCGGGCGACCATTCAACCCGCGTTCCGCGGCAGTGAGCTTGGCGAGAAGTTCGTCCCGGTGATCGAGTCGAACTCATCAGTCCTCATCGAGGCCTGGCGCCGCGATGGCAAGGTCGACTTCGTCGACCAGTACTCGACGCGCTTCCCGATCAACGTGATCGTGGACATGCTCGGCCTGTCGAAAGATGATCACGACAAGTTCCACAAGTGGTATGACTCGATCATGGCGTTCCTGTCCAACCTCACGCAGGATCCGGCGATCACGGAAGCCGGTTTGCAGACCAAGGAGGAGCTCCAGGCCTACATCGTCCCCATCGTTCGGGAGCGACGGGCAAACCCTGGCTCCGATTTGCTGTCAACTCTGGCGACCGCAGAAATCGACGGCCACCAGATGAGCGACATCGAGATCAAGGCCTTCGTCAGCCTCCTGCTCGTGGCCGGGGGCGAGACCACCGACAAGGCGATGGCCAACATGTTCATGCGGCTCATCGAGAACCCGGATCAGCTACAGGCGGTTCGCGAGGACCGCAGGTTGATCGCCAATGCCTTCGCGGAGACGCTGCGACACACACCGCCCGTACTGATGATCATGCGCCAACCCAACGAAGACGTCGACATCGCCGGCGGAAGGATCCCCGCAGGCTCCACCATGACGCTCTTGATCGGTGCCGCCAACCGGGATCCCCGCCAGTACGAGATTCCGGAGAAGTTCGATATCTTCCGCGAAGACCTCAACGTGAACCGGGCCTTTACGTCTGGCGCCAACCACACCGGATTCGGCCTGGGCCGCCACTTCTGCGTGGGATCGATGCTGTCGAAGACCGAGGTGGAGATCGGCACCAATCAGCTCCTCG
The DNA here is from genome assembly GCA_030598905.1 of Acidimicrobiia bacterium. Taxonomy (GTDB): domain Bacteria; phylum Actinomycetota; class Acidimicrobiia; order Spongiisociales; family UBA5794; genus JAUVPA01. The sequence goes on along the minus strand of JAUVPA010000032.1, from coordinate 7,291 downwards.
ATGCGATGGACGACATCTCGTTCATCGACGGTCCGCCGCAGATGCAGGGCACCTTCACGCGTGCTCCCAAGAAGATGCCGCTCGCCTTCACCCCCGTTGCGTGATCTGAGCTTCCGGTCGGATCATGCGTCGGTGATCGACAGGACGACCGACGAGGGGCGCGCTGTGTCGTGGTAGATCGTCTGCTCGGCGACGACCGCTTCGGCAAGCGTTCCCTCACCGACGGGTAGCGCCGCGTTGAGGTTGCGGTCGAATCGGGGGAAGTTGCACGAGGCGATCTCGACACGAATGCGGTGCCCAACCTCGAACCGCCAAGCGGCACCCCACAGATCAATGTCGAACCGGTACACATCTCCGGGTTTGAGCCATTCGTCCTCCCGCGTTGTTCTGCGATGGCGACCACGGACGATGCCATCGGCAACGAACGATGCGTAGCCGTCTGGCGCAACATCGACCAACTTGGCCGTGAAGTCGGTATCGACGGCTGATGTTGAGGCCCACAGCTCGACCTCTACCGGCCCTGCGATTTCGACTGCCGAGTCGAGCGGGTCGGAGTCGTACCCGAGAACGTCGAAACGTCTCCCGACCGTTGCCTGGTCCTCGATACCGGCTCCTGTGACTGTTGGCATCAGTGTTCGCCCGCCGACCGTAGGCGTCGGATCGGCAGGGTCGTACACGAAGGTATCAGGGCTCTCTTCTCCGGGGGCCTCAGTCCGCAACGCGCCTTCGCTCCGCAGATGCCAGCGCTGCGGTGTGTGAGGTGGCGGCCACGTATCAGCGACCCGCCACTCGTCGGATCCTGCAGCAAAATAGCGAAGCCCGGGGGCCGTGTCCTCCTGAGGTTCCGCTCCCTGCAGCCAGCGATCCATCCAGTCGAGCGTCAGGGGACCCACCACGGCATTTCCGGCCAGTCCTTGGGGACCGAACGTGCGCTCACCGGCTCGCGTTGGGACGATGCCGACGTATGTGAAGTGATCCCAGGGACCGATGATCAATCTCTGCTGATCGCCGCGCGGTGATCGCTCGGCAAGAGCCCGGTAGAGCTGCAGATGGCTTCCGAGGAAGTTGTCCCACCAGCCGCTGATGTTCAATACGGCCGCCTGGATCTTGTTGGCCTTGGCGATGACGTCGATGGCTTCCCAATATTCGTCGTAGTGGGGGTGATCGAGCCACACCTGGTAATGGTCGGAGATCCCCGTCAATGCCGGTTGGTCGCGCAGCGGTAACACGTTCATCATCTCGGTCGGGTTCTTCAGCGCGACCTCGAGCGAACTCGTCGCGACAACACTCTCGGCGGCAGGCAGCTCGAGCCGTTGCAGCGACTCGCCGGCCGTGAGGTAGGCCCAGAAGTTGTCCCAACCAAGCTCGAGTGCTCCCGAGGTGTAGATCCAGCCGTCGTGGTAGTTGGCACCGGTGACGAACGCGACGCAAGCCTTGATGGCCTCGTGTCCGGTGGCGGTGAGCAGCAAGGCGTTGGCTCCGGCATAGGCCGATCCGTATACGCCGACGGAGCCGTTGCACCAAGACTGCGTCAGCGTCCACTCCAGCGCGTCGAGGCCATCGCTCTCTTCGTGTACGAAGGGATGCCACTCCCCCGTCGACCTACCGCGACCTCGAACCTGGTTGACGACAACGGCGTAGCCGCGTGACGCGGCGATAATCGGACTGAGCATCAAGGTGCCTGTGATGAACGAAGAGTCCTTCGATCCGCGTACCCGATACAGCAGAGTGGGGAACGGCCCGTCACCCGCAGGGAGGTAGACGTCGCTCACCAGAGCCGTCCCATCGCCGGCGGTCATCCAATGATCTCTTTCGACCCTGATCGTTTCGACCACATCTCGATGCTAACCAAACAAACGGTTGGTAGGTGAGCGGTAGAGTGGCGGCCGTCGCACCAGCCTGCGGCGGTGGAGGCGGCGATGAACGCGGCAGAAGTGTTCGACCTCACGGGGAAGGTCATCTGTGTCACCGGTTCGACGCGGGGCATCGGTCGCGCAATGACCTCCCACTTTACGGAACACGGCGCGACGGTCGTCGTCCACGGACGTGGAGCCGATGCCGTCGCCGCGGCACTCGACAACCTTCCGGAACGATCGCGCGGCGTGTCGGCTGACGTGCGCGACCTCGCCGCCATGGAAGCGGCGGCGGGCGAAATCGAGGAGGCGCTGGGGCGCCTCGATGCCGTTGTGTGCAATGTGGGAGGAGCCGCCCAAGGCAACCTCGACGACCTCGATCCCCGAATGTGGTCGAAGATGCTCGACCTCAACCTCACAGGGGCGTACAACACAGCGCGGGTCGCCTATCCCCTCCTGCGTGCGAACAAGGGCACAGTGGTCATGATCTCGGCAACGGCCGGCCACAACCCGGCGCCGATGTTCGCGGCGTACGGCGCAGCCAAGGCTGGTGTCGAGCACCTGACACGTTCACTCGCAGCAGAGTGGGGACCCGAGGTTCGCGTCAACAGCGTCGCACCGGGACTCGTACTCACGGAAGGATCCAAGATCGCTCTGTTCGCCGGAGACAACGAGATGATCGAAAAAGCCGGTGGCGCCATGGCGGTGGGGCGAGTCGGTCAGCCCGAGGACATCGCATGGGCAGTCCACTTCCTGATCTCGCCCGCAGCGGCCTACATCTCAGGAGCCGTGCTCGACGTCGACGGCGGCCCAACGCAGGGCGTTGCCCAACGGGTTTCGTCTGCCATGAAATGACAACGCAGACCTTTGGCGAGCTGGTTGCCATGCGGGCCGCCGACCTTCCCGACCACCCGGTGATCCGCTTCGAGAACTCAACTCTCACGTACGGACGCCTCGACAGCGCCGGAGACGAATTGGCGCGTCGACTCACCGCGGCCGGCATCTCACCCGGTACCAGAGTGGCGACCATGCTCCCCAACCGACCTGAGGCCATCGAGACCTGGCTGGCCCTGGACCGACTGGGGGCAATCGAGGTTCCCCTCAACACTCAACTGAAGGGAGCCCTGCTCGCCGACCAGATCGCAAGGGCCGGCTGCGAGGTGGTGATCACCGACGCCGCACATGGCGGTCAGATTGCGGAGCCTGCCGGCACCGAACAGGTGAAGGCGGTGCTTTCCGTCGATGAGACCGACACCTCCCAAGCCATCGCCGATCTCGACGAGGCACCTCTCCCACTGCGCAGCCCCGAGGTCGACGCTCCGGCCCTGATCTTGTACACGTCGGGCACTACGGGACCGTCGAAAGGCGTCGTGCTCTCGCACGTGCCCGGCTTTCGCCTCGCCAAAGCAATCATCCAATACACCGGCCTCACCGAAGGCGACACGCTCTACACCACGTTCCCGCTGTTTCACATCGCCGCTCGATTCGTGTCCGTCGTCGCGGCAATGGTGTGCGGCGGGACCGTCGTCGTCCACGACACCTTCTCGGCATCCCAATTCTGGGATGTGTGTCGAAGAGAGGGCGTGACGGCCATCCACTACCTCGGCTCGGTACCGATGATGCTCTGGAAGCAACCTCCCCGTGACGACGACGCGGCGAACACCGTCCGAGTGGCGTACGGCGCCGGCATGCCTGCGTCTATCTGGACGGACTTCGAAGCCCGATATGGACTCACCGCATTCGAGTTGTACGGATCAACCGAACAGGGGGTCGTCGCCATGAACTCTCCGACGACTCGGAAAGTCGGCACCTGCGGGAAACCCACTCTCGATGTGGATCTGGAGATCCACGACTCCGATGATCGGTCGCTGGCGTCGGGCGAAGTCGGCGAAATCGTCGTCCGCCCGAGAGAACCAGGGATCTTCTTCACCGAGTACGACGGAATGGCGACCGAGACAGTCCAGGCATTTCGCAACCTCTGGTTCCACACCGGAGACGCCGGCTCTCTCGACGATGACGGATTCCTCTGCTTCCACGGGCGGCTCAAGGATGCCATTCGGCGCCGCGGTGAGAACATCTCGGCGTGGGAGGTCGAGCACACGCTGTTGACACATCCGGCCATCGCCGAGGTGGCGGCCATCGGCGTGCCGAGCGATCTCGGCGAAGAAGAGGTGCTCGTTGCGGTGGTCCTCGATGAGGAGCAGGATCTTCACATCGAAGACATCGTGGCCTTTGCGGAGGAGCTTCTGCCGTCGTTTGCCGTGCCCCGGTATGTGCGCCTTGTCGAACGGCTGCCCCGCACTGCATCCGATCGAGTGGAGAAGTGGAAACTGCAGGAGGACGGCGTCACCGACGACACTTTTGATCGCGACTCGGCGGTGCCCCGAGGATGAGACAACGCAGGAGGTGAGCAGGTGAAGACACGCGCCGCGGTACAGGTCGGAGACAACACCGTCGAGGTGAAGCACCTCGACGTCCCCGATCCCCTCGCCGAAGGTGAAGTGCTCGTGCGGATCGAGGGCTGCGGGATGTGCGGCAGTGATCTCGAGTCCTATCGAGGCGCCATCGTCGCCGCCGGCCTCGCCCAGTATCCGCTCGTCACAGGACATGAGCCCGTCGGCCGCATCGAGCACATCCCACCGGACATTGCGGAGCGGTGGGGCATGGTGAAAGGCACGAGGATCGCCGTCGAGCCCTTCGTGCCGTGCGGAGTATGCGACCGCTGCAGCGCAGGCGACTACCGGCTTTGCCGAGAGCGTTTCATCTACTCCTGTACACCAACAACGGTAGGAACCGGCTTGTGGGGTGGCTTCTCCGAGTACATGGTGCTGCGCCCGAACTCCATCGTCCATCGAGTTCCAGAATCGCTAAGCATCCAGGACGCCGTGCTCTTCAATCCTCTCGGGGCCGGTTTCGAGTGGGCGTACCGTGCGGCCGGAACACAGATTGGAGACACCGTGCTGGTGTTGGGACCCGGCCAGCGGGGTCTCTCGAGTGTCATCGCCGCTTCGGAAGCGGGCGCCGACCAGATCATCGTCAGCGGTCTCGACCGTGACTCGTCCAAGCTCGAGCTCGCCGTCGAGATGGGAGCCACCGCCGTCATCCGAGCAGATCAGGAGGACGTGCCGGGACGCGTTGCTGAACTCACCGATGGTGCTCTCGCCGACCGGGTCATCGACGTGTCATCTCGGTCGACCAAGCCCGTCACCGACGCTCTCGCCGCGGCCCGGCCGGGCGGGACGATCGTGCTCGCCGGACTCAAAGACGGGGCAGCCGTCCCGGGATTCGTCTCCGACCAGATCGTCTTCAAGAACCTGACGCTGCGGGGCGCACTCGGCGTCTCCTCGTGGTCGTTCGCGCAGGCGATTCGGATTGTCGCGAGCGGTCGCTACGACTTCAGGCGGTGGCACACGCACACGCTGCCCCTCGAGGAGTTCGACACCGCTATCAAGCTCCTGAGCGGCGAAGTTGCCGGCGAGGATGCCATTCACATCACCGTGGTGCCATGACCGTCTGGAACCCCGGAGGAGCCATCGGTGTGTGGCAAAGCCAATTCTCGTGGCTCGAATCGAGTCACGTCATGAAAGCGGCCTCGGCGCTCGAGGACGCTGGATATGCGGCCCTGTGGTACCCCGAGTCATTCGGAAGAGAGGCCATGGTCACCGCTTCGCTCCTGCTTCAGGCGACGTCGGGAATCGACGTCGCCAGCGGCATCGCCAATATATGGGGTCGAGACGCTGTCGCCATGGCCAACGGAGCACGCTCCCTTGCCGAGGCCCACGATGGCCGCTTCGTTCTCGGCATTGGCGTCAGCCACCGGCCACTGGTCGAAAGACGAGGCCACAGCTACTCCGGTCGAGTCGACGACGTCGCCAGCTACATCGACGCCATGGACGCCTCGGTGTGGGACGGGCCCGAAGTACAAGACCCGCCCTTGCTGCTTGCTGCGCTCGGGCCGCGGATGCTCGAACTCGCAGGAAGACGCACGGCAGGTGCCCACCCCTACTTCAGTCCCGTTGAGCACACGCGAACAGCGAGGAACATTCTCGGTCCTGAAGCCACACTTGCCCCCGAACAAATGCTGATTCCCGAGACGGACCCGTCACAGGCTCGGGCATTGGCCCGGGGTGCGGCGGCGACGTATCTGCGCCTGCCCAACTACTTGAACAACCTACGCCGTGCCGGATTCACGGAAGCCGACTTCGCCACCGGTGGCAGTGACCGGCTGATCGACGCCGTCTTCGCGTGGGGGCCAACCGAGCGCCTCGTCGAACGCGTCAACGATCACCTCGCGGCCGGAGCCAACCACGTCTGTATCCAATTGATCACAGAGGATCGCGACCGTGTACCCGTCGCCGAACTCGTTGAGCTGGCACCCGCACTCCACGAATTGAATGCCTCCCGATGAGGTCCTTCCACACGATCGAGGATGTTCACCGCGCCGCGAGGCGCCGACTGCCGAAGATGGTCACGGGATTCGTCGACGGTGGCGCCGACGGTGAGTGGACGCTACGCGCCAACGAAGCTGCCTTCGACGGGGTGACGTTTCGGCCGCGCAACCTCGTCGACGTCGGGCATCGTCGCACGGGAGTCACCGTCTTCGGCGAGGAACTTCCGACACCTGTGATGCTGGCTCCCGCCGGTCTCGCCCGGCTCGTCCACGCCGAGGGCGAACTCGACGCTGCTCGCGGGGCCGGCCGTCAAGGTGCGGTGTTCGCCGTCAGCATCGCCTCTTCGCGATCACTCGAGGACATTGCCGACGCTGCCTCCGGCCCGCTGTGGTTTCAGCTCTATCTCTGGAAGAGCCGTGATCTCTTGGCGAGCCTCGTGGAGCGGGCTCGCGGTGCGGGTTACCAGGCCCTGTGCCTCACGATCGACGTTCCTATCGTCGGCAAGAGGCCGCGGGATCTGCGCAACGGCATGACGATCCCGCCGCGGATCAGTGTTGGCTCGGCTCTCGACGCGGCAGTTCACCCACGCTGGCTCTACGGGCTGGCGCGTGGCGACAAGATCACTTTTTCCAACCTCGTTGGCCTCGCCGAAGGTGATGACGCAGTCGCCTTGGGCACGTATGTCAACACACAACTCATCGACCCCAGCGCCGGGTGGGAGGAGTTGGAGTGGTTGCGCGACCTCTGGGATGGCCCGCTGGTCGTCAAGGGGATCCTGACACCTGAAGACGCTCAGCGAGCCATTGCTGCCGGCGCCGACGGTGTTGTCGTCTCCAATCACGGCGGGCGACAACTGGATGGGGCACCACCTTCGCTCGAAGCGCTCCCCGGTGTTGTAAGCGCCGTCGGCGACCACACCGAGGTCTTCATCGACGGTGGCGTCCGTCGCGGCGGCGACGTCGTCAAAGCGGTCGCTCTCGGCGCCAAGGCCGTCTTGATCGGTCGCCCCTGGTTCTGGGGTCTCGCCGCGAATGGCGCCGATGGTGT
>JAUVPA010000001.1 GCA_030598905.1 Acidimicrobiia bacterium | reverse complement strand
TGGTCGGAGGGGAGTCCGTCTCGATCGAGTAGAAAGCAAAGAGCCCCCGCCGAGGCGGGGGCTCCGGAGCTCCGGTGAAAACTGTGCAGGTTGTGGATCACCCGTACGGATAGGGTCACCCTGCCAGGTTTGCCGGGCGCCGACTGATTCGGCACACCAAGGGCCACCCTTGATGGGTCTTTCGACCCATCTGTCAGCGCTGGGCGATGATGAACAGTGCGGTCGACAGGCCGATGAGGCCGAATGCCACGGCCCACGCCAAGATGAGCTGGACTGCTTCCATCTTGGAACGGCACCGTAGACACCGATACCGCAATTCCGGCGGATTTCGTCACCGTTCGGAACCCACCGATACGCCGGCCTCACCGCCCTCGAACCGCCACCGTTCGCGGTCGGCGCGGGCCTGGTCGACATCGACGCGGCTGAGGAGGATCCCACCGACGACGAAGAAACCGATGAAAGAGAGAATCGCCGTTCGTGCCGATCCGGTTGTTGTGTCGACGATGAAGAAGATCAGCGGTCCCCAGATGGCGCTGAACTTCGAGAACACACTGAAGAAGCCGAAGAACTCGGCGGAGGCCTCCTCAGGGATCATGGTTGCATAGAGGCTGCGAGAGAGGGCCTGGATGCCACCGAGGACGAGGCCGGCAACCGTGGCGACCGCGAAGAACGGAGCAGCCGATCCGGTGGGGAGAAAGTAGGCACCAAGGGCGACGAAGGCCCATACGGAGATTGAAATGAGGAGCGCCCCCTTGGCGCCGATGGCCTTGGCGATGCGCCCGAACAGCAATGCTCCGATGACGGCCACCACTTGGGTGACGAGGAAGGCAAGCAGGATCGTCGTCTGCTCCAATTCGAGAACCTCTGAGGCGTATACCCCAGTGATGGCGATCACCGTTGCAACGCCGTCGTTGTAGATGATGAATGCGATCACGAACAACAACAGGGGCTTGAAGGCCAGGAGGTGTTTCGTGGTCGCCCAGGTGCGAGAGAAGCCGAGGCCCGCATAGGCGAACAGCCGGTTGGTCGAGCGATATCGCTCGGGAAGCTGCTGCCCCCTCCCTCCGTCTCTCAGGCGGGAGAACGCAAAGGCACCGAAGGCGGCCCACCACATTCCAGCCGACCCGACAACGATCACGGTCGCGGTGTTCTCGCTGATCCCGATCGACTCGTGCATGAAGATGAACGCAGCACCGAGCAGCAGATGGAGGCCTCCGCCTGCGTAGCCGAGCGCAAAACCCTTGGCCGAGACGCTGTCGACGGTGTCGTCCGAGGTGATCTCGGGCAGGAAGCCGTCGTACATGACGTTTCCAGCGACGAAACCGAAGCGGGTGAGCAGGAAGAGGCCTATGCCGAGGGCGACCGCGCCCGGCCCCACGAACACGAGCAGCACAGTGAAGAACGCTCCGGTGTATGCGAACCACTTCAGCATCCGCAGTTTTGCATCGGAGAAGTCCGCAGCCGCTCCCAGTATCGGCATCACGATGAAGACGGCGAACGCACCAAATCCCACGATGAGTGCCCAGAAGCCGTCTCCGTCGAGAGTCCATCCCAGGAACTCGATGCCCTCCTCCGGGAACACCTCTCCTGCGAAGTAGATCGAGAAGATCAAGCTCCCGGCCGTGATGTACGCCGAATTTGCCCAGTCGTACATCGCCCATCCGAAGATGGTGCGTTTGTTGTTGCGCTCCAATGCCGACATGGAGCGGAACCTAGTTGTTGGTTCTTCGTTCGTATCAGAAACGTTTCGGTTCTGACAAACAAACAACAGGTAACGAGGGATCGGTGGTGACTAGTCACCACTTCCGACGCCGAATGTGTCTATCCGCGGTGGGTGAAGTCGTTCATGCTCGCCACATGAATGAGCTATCTGAACGCATCAACTTCAACGGCGACGACCAAGAGACCGCAGACTGCCAGAAGTGCGGCAGGGTCACGATGCTCCAGGTCGATCAGTGGTGCGCTTCGTGTCTTCTCGATGGGATAGAGGAGGTGCGTCAGCCCCGGTTCCGGACTCGGAACACGAGGCCGGGTTTCGCCGATGAGGGTGACCAGGCGGTCGACCTCACCAAGAACGAGTCTGAGAAAGTCGACCTTTTCATCGCGACATGTGCCCATTGCGCGCGGCCGGCAACGGTAGCCTGCGAGGGGTCGAGGTGGTGCTCTGCATGTGTCGTCGAAGCGATCTACCGCGGCGAGATCACCGATCTCAACATCTTGCTCGAGGACTGGGAAGCCGGCCGCCGACCGCTCGAGTTCACCCCGAGCTGAGCCCCTCGTGACCCGTGGCTCGTGGCTCATGGCTTACGGCTGATTACTCTTTCGTTCCGTGACGAACGGCGATAGTAAAAGCCGCGAATCCCTCCTCGACCGTGTCGTGGATCTCATACCGAGGGATGCGGCGGGCACAGGTGTTGTGCGCCCATTCGCTGATCTGTACCTCCGCCGGATGTACACCGAGGCGATAAGCGAGAGCACTCCCGAAGAGATTCTCGCCGAGGTGCGAGGTCTCATCGATTTCGCTACGGAGCGGTCGGGGAGTGAGGTTCTTCTTCGTGTCTTCAACCCGACGGCTGCAACCCACGGCTACGAGACGGCGGGCACCGTTGTCGAGTGCGTCACGGACGACGGTCCTTTTCTCGTCGACTCGGTTTCGGCTGCCTTCTCGCGACGCGGTCTCTCGGTGGCGCGGATGGCACATCCCGTTGTCGGCCTGGAGCGCGACGGCGATGGCAGCGTCACGGCGGTGGTGAGGGCGCGAGAAACGGATTCGCCTTACTCCGTTCAGCACTATGAACTCGATCGTCGTTTGAGCGAATCCGAGATGGCGGATCTCGAGGCCGGGATCGGCCGCACCCTCCGTGACGTTGGGCGGGCGGTTCGAGACTTCGAGCCGATGAAGTCCGCCGCCAATCAGATGGTCGCCTATGCCGAGGCGGCGAGGGGCATCGTCGCGGACTCGGAGGTCGACGAGGCCGTCGACTTCATCGAATGGCTCCTCGACCTCAACTTCGTGTTCCTCGGCTACCGCGAATACGCAATCGGCGACACCACGGAAGGCCGTGTGATTCAGGCTCAACCCGGCACGGGACTCGGCATCCTCTGCCGAGATGAGGACTCCCGCTACGCGAGTCCGGTATCCGTCACGACGCTGAGGCCCGAGCTCGTCGAGCGCTTCGAGGGCACGAGGCTGCTGACGATCACCAAGACGAATCGCCACTCCCGCGTTCACCGCGACGCCCGGATGGACTACGTGAGTATCCGGCTTTACGACGACGGCAACACGAGGGGCGAGGCTCGAATGCTCGGCCTGCTCACATCGAAGGCGTACATGGCCGAAGCAACCACGATCCCGGTGCTCCGCCACAAGCTCGACCGCGTGCTCGTGGCGGAAGACCTGGTCGAGGGATCACACGATTACAAGATGCTCATCCAGATTTTCGAGAGCTTCCCCAAGGACGACCTCTTCACGGCGTCCACGGCCGAGCTTCGGTCGAGTCTCGTGGGCTTGCTTCATCCCGACGAACACAACCGGACCAAACTCTTCGTGCGACGGGACCCTTTCCAGAGGAGCGTTTCCGTCCTCGTCGTCGTTCCTCGAGACCGCTTCAATTCCGATCTCCGCCAGGAGCTCCAGGCCTTGTTCCTGGAGCGGCTGAATGGGACCGCGATCGACTACCGGCTCTCTCTGGACGAAACCGGAGATGCCCGCATCCATTTCACCGTGTGGCGCGACGAGAACGGCCACGAAGATCCGGACCTCGATGCCCTCGAACGCGAGGTCATGGCGCTGACGAGGACGTGGGCGGACAAGATTCGCGAAGCGCTGCGATCTCACGTCGGAGACGCGGAGGCGGAGCGCCTCGTGACCATTTGGGCCCATCGGTTCCCGTCGTACTACAGGACCTCTACCGAGCTCGCCGTCGCTCTCGGTGATATCCGCGCTCTCGATGAACTTGCGGCGAGCGACAACCAGCTCCTCGTGGCGACCCAGAACGAGGAGGAATCTGATGAGCGCCTGACGCGCATCGCGGTCTACCACAAGGCAGAGAAGCTCGAACTGTCTGAGATGATGCCGCTGCTCGAGGACATCGGGCTCCGCGTCATCGAGGCGGTGCCGACGCGGGTGGGTGGTGATGAGGAAATCCTCATACACGACTTCGGAGTGCGCGGCCCCGACGGCGAGCCGCTCGACCTGGACGCCTGCCGGGATCGCGTGTGCGCCGCCGTCGCCGCCGGCTTGCGCGGGGAGGCGGAATCGGACTCGCTCAACCGGCTTCTCACGACGACCTCGCTCAGCCATGAAGACATCGCCATTTTGCGCGCCTATCGCACGTACTGGCGGCTGCTGAGCAGCTCGTTTTCGATTCGTTATGTCGAAGAGGCGTTGGCGTCGAACCCGACGATCGCCGAGAACCTCATGGCTCTCTTCGAGGCGCGATTCTCTCCCAATGCCAACACAGCTGTCGAGGCAGCCGTTCGAGCGACGATTCGGCACGATCTGGACGACGTTCGGTCGCTCGATGTCGACCGGATCCTGAGGGCTTTCCAGGGCCTGATCGACGCGACGGTCCGTACCAACGCGTTCGCACCGGACAGGTCGGTGTTGGCTCTCAAGCTCCGATCGGCTCGTGTGCCGGACCTCCCGGACCCGAAGCCGCTGTATGAGATCTTCGTGTATGGCCCAGATGTCGAGGGTGTTCACCTCCGCGGGGGGTCAGTCTCGCGGGGAGGCATTCGTTGGTCCGTGAGGCAGGAGGACTACCGCACCGAGGTTCTCGGCCTCATGAAGGCGCAGATGACCAAGAACGCGATCATCGTCCCCACAGGAGCCAAGGGGGGGTTCATCGTTCGCGGCACCTCCGCACCCACACCGAGCGAGGTCACGGCGGCGTACGAGTCGTTCATCGGTGCCCTGCTCGATGTCACCGACAACCTCGCCGGTGGCGATACCGTTCACCCGCCCGGGATTCGCATTCACGACGGTCCTGATGCCTATCTCGTTGTAGCGGCGGACAGGGGCACGACGAAGCTGTCGGACAACGCCAACGCCATATCGGTTCGTCGCGGTTTCTGGATGGGCGACGCCTTTGCATCCGGGGGGAGCACGGGTTATGACCACAAGGCACTCGCGATCACGGCTCGGGGGGTGTGGGAGTCTGTACGGCGCCACTTCAATGATCTCGGAGTCGATCTCGAGCAGGGCGCGATCGCGGTCGTCGGCATCGGAGACATGTCGGGTGACGTGTTCGGTAACGGGATGCTTCTCTCCGAGTCGATTCGCCTGGTCGCCGCGTTCGATCACCGCGACATCTTCATCGATCCCGATCCAGATCCAGCGGCCTCGTTTGCCGAACGTCGGCGGCTGTTCGAGATGGGTCTGTCCTCGTGGCAGGACTACGACCGCTCTGTGCTGTCGCCGGGAGGCGAGGTGTACTCGAGGTCCGACAAGCGGATCGTCCTGAGTGACGAAGCGATGAAGACGCTGGACACCGCCGACCGCCAGGTGACACCAAACGCGCTGATCTCCGCGGTCTTGCGATCGCCGGTGGACCTCGTGTGGAGTGGCGGAATCGGCACCTATGTGAAGTCTTCAGCCGAGGGTCCCGAAGCGGTTCAGGACCGGGCCAATGATGCGGTCCGCGTCAACGCTTCGGAGCTGCGTTGTTCGGTCATCGGTGAAGGGGGAAACCTCGGTCTTACGCAGGCAGCTCGCGTGGAGTTCGAGGGTGGCGGTGGTTGCATATTCACCGACTTCATCGACAACTCGGCTGGCGTCCACACGTCGGATCGAGAGGTCAATCTCAAGATCCTGCTCAGTCTTGCGATCGAGCGGGGAGAACTCGAAGAAACCGAACGCGACGACCTCATCATGTCGGTCGCACCGAACGTGGTTGCGGCCGTTGTGTACGACAACTTCCTGCAGGCGCAGATCCTCTCTCAAGAGAGCGTGCGATCCTTCGAGCGCCTCGACGCATACGAGGACCTCATGCTGTCGCTCGAAGAAGATGACTTGCTTGATCGGGACATCGAGCAGCTTCCCTCGTCGGAGGTCATGGGAGAGAGGTCGAGTGAGAACCTGGGGATGGCGCGACCGGAACTCGCGGTCCTCCTCGCCTACGCCAAGCGCAGCCTCACGGCAGCCCTGCTGGCCTCCGAGCTCCCTGATTGGGATCGCTTCGACCGGGATGTCGCAGGGTACTTTCCAGGTCCCGTCATGGACCGATTCGGTGCTCTGGCGAAGGACCACCCACTGCGGCGGGAGCTGGTGGCAACGATCATCTCGAATCAGGTCGTCAATTCCGAAGGCATCACCTTCGTGTCGCGCCTCGAGGCGGAGACTGGTGCGGCTCCCGCGGACATCGTTCGGGCCTATCGGATCGCCCGGGTCGTGACCGGTGCCCAGGACCGCTGGGCGACGATCGAGTCGCTTGACGGCCGAGTCGCCGCCGCGTCACACCGCCAGCTGCTCGAAGGCGTGGACGATCTGGTCGAGTGGACGACCCGGTGGTACCTGGATCATCCCGAAGCTGGGCACATCGCCGATATCGACGCCGCTGCGGCTTTGTTCGCCGAGCTCGCGGCCGAGATCATCGACATTGGCCCTCCTGATTGGCGTGAGGAGCGAAATGCGGCGGCACAGAACCTCATCGAGGCTGGGGTCCCGGAGGATCTGGCGCATCGCCACGTCTACCAGTTGGAGCTGGTGCACGCTCCCGACATCATCGACGTGGCACACGCAACCGATCGGCCGGTCCTCGACGTTGCTCGTGTCTTCTTCCGCGCCGGGCGTGCATTCCGGATCGACTGGCTCGAAGACCAGGTTGACCATCTCCCCGCTCGAACGCGATGGCAGCGGTGGTCGGTGCAAACGCTCGAAGACGAGCTCCTCCGAGTCCGCCGCCAGCTGGCGGAGCGGATCCTGACCGAGGGTGCCGGCCGCGGAGCTGACGAAGCAGTCGATCTGTTCCTTCTCGCCCATGCCGACGACGAAGGTCGCCTCATCCGGTTCATGCGACTCCTGGCCCGTGATGGAGTCGCCGATGCCGCTTCGGTCGTCGTTGCAGTGCGGCAGATTCGTCGCCTCGTCGGTTGAGCAACCACGTCGTCCTCACACCGTCCCGACCAAAAACGAACGTTCGTTTGTTAAGCTTGTTTCCCCGTACCCGGAGGCTCCGTGACGCAGACCACCGCGGGTGAAACCCGTTTCCAGACAACGATTGATGCCGACGACAAGGTCGAACCGCGTGACTGGATGCCCGAGGGCTACCGCCACACGCTGATCCGCCAAATCGCCCAACACGCTCACTCCGAGGTCATCGGGATGCAGCCGGAAAGCAACTGGATCACTCGGGCGCCCAGCCTGAAACGCAAGGCCATCCTCATCGCCAAGATCCAAGACGAAGCCGGACACGGCCTCTACCTCTATTCGGCCGCCGAAACCCTCGGCGTCAGCCGCGAAGATCTTGTCGACCAGCTCCACACCGGACGCCAGAAGTACTCGTCGATCTTCAACTATCCGACCCTGACGTGGGCCGACATGGGCACGATCGGATGGCTCGTGGACGGTGCCGCCATCGTCAATCAGATCATGCTCCAGCAAACCTCATACGGACCGTACTCCAGGGCGATGGTGCGGAACTGTAAGGAGGAGAGCTTTCATCAGCGCCAGGGTTACGAGATCATGCTCACGCTCAGCCGAGGCTCAGCCGAGCAACGGGCTCTGGCCCAAGACGCGCTCGACCGCTGGTGGTGGCCCTCGCTCATGATGTTCGGTCCACCGGACTCGGAATCGACTCACACCGAGCAGTCGATGGAATGGAAGATCAAGCGGATGACCAACGACGACCTGCGCCAGAAATTTGTCGACATGACGATTCCTCAAGCTGAGTATCTGGGCCTCACCGTGCCCGATCCGGACCTCGTATGGAACGTGGAGCGCGAGCACTACGACTTCGGCGATATCGACTGGGACGAGTTCTGGACTGTGATCAAAGGCCACGGTCCGATGAATCGAGAGCGCATTCAGCACAAGGTCGGCGCCTGGGAAGACGGCGAATGGGTGCGCGAGGCGGCGATCGCCCACTCCGAGAAAGCTGCAGCACGCGCTGCAGACACCATTGATGCGAGGGGGGCGGCGTGAGCTACTCAGTACCCGAAGTTCCGGGGCAGGACATTGCGGCGGATGACGCCCCTCGCTCGTCCTCGACGGGATGGCCTCTGTGGGAAGTGTTCGTTCGGCAGCGGCGCGGCCTCAGCCACGTGCACGCGGGCAGCCTCCATGCGGCGGATGTCGAGACCGCATTGCAGAACGCGCGAGACGTCTACACACGACGCGAAGAGGGCGTCAGCATCTGGGTCGTGCCTTCCGGCGAGATCCACGCCACAGATCCCTACGACGCTGATGCCATGTTCGAGCCTTTCGCAGACAAGCCGTATCGGCACCCGACGTTCTACGAGATTCCGGACGAAGTGGGGTACATGTGACCGGCTTCGCGACGATGACCGATCCGGCTGCTGCCTACGTTCTCAGGCACGGGGACGACAACCTGGTGCTGGCGCAGAGATTGTCCGAGTGGGTGTCGCTTGGTCCCGAGCTAGAGGAAGACATTGCGCTCGCCAACGTCGCTCTCGACCACCTCGGGGTTGCCACCCATCTTCTCGGTCACGCCTCCCAGCTCGTGGGCGGCGGCACCACCGATGATGACCTCGCTTTCCAACGCACCGAGCGTGAATTCACCAATGTGGTTCTCGTCGAACAGCCCAACGGCGACTTCGCACACACGATGGCGCGCCAGCTGTTCATGGATGCCTACCAGCGGCTTCTCTGGGAGGCGCTCGCAGTGTCGGAGGATGCGATCCTCGCGGGGATAGCGGCGAAAGCCCACAAAGAGTCGCTCTATCACTTCCGCCACACGTCTGGTTGGGTTGTTCGCCTCGGTGACGGTACCGACGAAAGCCACACCCGAATGCAAGCGGCCGTCGACAACCTGTGGCGGTACACAGGGGAGCTGTTCGAAATGGACGATCTCGATCGCCAGATGGTCGAGAGTGGTGTCGGCGTGGACCTCGGTGCTCTGAGTGGACCATGGCTTCACGCGATCGCGGCCGTAGCCGCCGATGCGATGATCGCTCTGCCCGATGAGGTGACCCAACGCGGAGGTGGCCGGCGTGGGTTCCATACCGAGCACCTCGGACACCTCCTGAGTGAGATGCAGTGGATGCAGCGAACTTATCCGGGGCTCGAGTGGTGACCGTCGCGACCAACGACCAGGTTCGGCTCCTTCTCGACGAGGTCGTTGACCCCGAGATCCCGGTGCTGACGATCGCCGACCTCGGCGTGCTGCGCGATGTCGCCGTCTCAGAGGGGAGTGTCCTCGTGACGATCACTCCGACGTACTCGGGTTGTCCCGCAATGGATCTGATCCGCAGTGAGATCGCTTCCACCCTGGAGGCCAACGGATTCTCCGACTACTCGATCGAGACCGTGTTCTCGCCGGCATGGACGACGGACTGGATGACGGAGGAGGCAAAGGTGAAGCTGCGGGACTACGGGATCGCGGGACCGGCTCCTGTGGAGCCGGTGGTGTCGGGCATCGGGTATCAGGTATCGGCTGCTGTATGTCCCTTGTGCCGGTCGGATGAGACCCGAATGGTTTCTGAGTTTGGGTCGACGGCGTGCAAGGCGTTGATGGTGTGTAGCTCGTGTGGCGAGCCCTTTGACCTCTTCAAGGCCCTCTGACATGGATGCTGTCGAGTTTCACACCCTGACCGTGTCTGAAGTGGAGCGGCTCACCGACGACGCGGTGGCCGTAACCCTCGACGTACCTTCGGATCTGGAGGAAGCGTTCGACTTCGATCCCGGACAGCATGTGACGATCCGGACGTCGATTGACGGGGACGACGTTCGACGCAGCTACAGCATCTGCGCCGATCCGGCGTCGGGTCGCCTACGCGTCGGCATCAAGCGTCTCGCCGGTGGCGCCTTCTCGAATTGGGCCAACGATCACATCGAGCCGGGCACGAAGCTCGATGTGATGCCTCCCGTTGGAGAGTTCACCGTCCATCCCGACTCGGGTGCACAGCGCCATATCGCAGCCGTCGCGGCGGGGTCGGGCATCACGCCTGTGATTTCACTCGCAACGTCCATTTTGGAAGGGGAGCCGGCTAGCAGATTGACACTTGTGTTCGGCAACCAGGCGAGTCGCTCGGTGATGTTCCTCGAGGAGCTCGAGGGTCTGAAGGATCGGCACACGGACCGCTTCAATCTCGTTCATGTCCTGAGCCGGGAGGAGGGAGCAGTTCCCCTGTTCTTCGGGCGGATCGATCATGTCAAGCTCGACCAACTGCTCGAGACGGTTGTCGACGCCGCATCGGTCGATGCGTGGTACTTGTGCGGTCCCTACGAACTGGTGGAGACGGCCAACGAAGTGCTCGCCGCCCGCGGAGTCGCTGAGGAAGACGTTTTCACCGAGCTGTTCTTCAACGAGGCCGTGACAGCGCCGCCACCCGAACCGGACGACACATCCGGCCTCACCGAGGTCCGTTTTACACTCGAGGGCAGAGCCTCGACCGTCTTCGTCGACCCGAACGGGCTACCGATCCTCGACCACGCTCTCCAGGTCCGGCGCGAGCTGCCGTTCTCGTGTCGTGGGGGAATGTGCACGACCTGCAGGGCACAGGTGATCGATGGTGAGGTGCGCATGGACAAGAACTGGAGCCTCACCCGAGACGAGCTCGACGCCGGGCACATCCTCACGTGCCAATCACACCCCACCTCCGAAGAGCTCGAGATCACGTACGACGTATGAAGCGTTCACGCACCGACGTGGTCGCCGCAGCCGGGCGCCTTTTTGCCGAGCGTGGCTACCACGGCACCTCCATGCGCGATCTCGGCCGCGAGCTCGGCTTGGTGGGATCGTCCCTCTACGCCCACATCGACGGCAAGCAGTCGCTCCTCCTCGAGGTCGTGGACAGGGGGGCAGCCGAGTTCCAAGCGTCGGTAGCGTCGGCAGAGTCGGCAACTGGCGGAGCAACCGGACGTTTACAGGCGCTCATTGCCGGCCACATCGACGTCGTTCTCGACCATCGAGATGAGGTGCGCACATTCCTCAACGAAGCGGGTGCACTCGACGAGGCCCATCGGGATCAAGTGATCGCTGCACGCGACGGCTATGAGTCCGTGTTCCGCGACACGATCGCCTCGGGGATCGCGGACGGCTCCTTTCGCGACGACGTCGAGCCCAAGACGTCGGCGATCTTCATCCTGTCGATCTTGAACGCTCTCGACCGCTGGTACCGCGATACCGGACCGATGGATCGCGTGGACCTGACCGACCGCGTGTCGGCATTCATTCTGGAAGGGATCCGGGCTCCAGCGCGTTGAGCCTTCAACAGATCCAATGACGTTTCGGAGAATGGAGTCAGCGTGTCAGGACAACGAGGTCGCGTACGTGTAGAAGATGGCATGAAGCGGGTGCGGGTACAACTCGGTGGAGTGTTCGTTGCCGATTCGACCGCCGTGAAGATGGTGTGGGAGAAGCCGTACTACCCGACCTACTACTTCCCACCCGAGGATGTCCGCTCCGACCTGCTGGTTCCGACGGGTGAGACACATCGGTCGCCGAGCCGGGGAACCGCAGCTCTGCACACCGTCAAGGCCAACAACCATGAAGCGCAGAACGCGGCTCGCGTCTGGACCGAAGTGAATATCGAGGAGATCGACGGCTACGTGTCATTCCGCTGGTCCTCAATGGACCATTGGTTCGAGGAGGACGAAGAGGTGTACATCCATGCGAGGGACCCGTACACCAGGGTTGACATCTTGCAGAGCTCTCGACATGTCGAGGTCGTGGTTGACGGGGTGAAGGTAGTCGATACAACCAAGCCGAAACTCCTGTTCGAGACCGGCCTCCCTGTGAGGTACTACGTGCCGAAGACCGATGTGGCGATGGAGTACCTGGTTGCCACCGATCTGCAAACGGCCTGCCCTTACAAGGGAACGGCCGGATACTGGAACGTCGAAACCGAAGGCGAGGTCACGGAGAACGTCGTCTGGGGCTACACGGCCCCGCTGCGTGAGTCTGCTGAGATCGCCGGGTACGTCAGCTTCTACAACGAGAAAGTCGACATCTACGTCGACGGCGAGCTTCAGGAGCAGCCGAAGACGATGTTCTCGTAGACGGTGAATCCGTCGAGCTGTTGACGGGTGTGGCATCGGGGCGCGGTCGTCTTGAAGGCAATTGACGGGCTCGAGTCCGTCTTCGTGTGACTCCGACGGGAACGGTATGCGCTACCGTCGCTCGAAAGCGTACGCTTGACGCGTACAACGCCGGCTCCGCTTCCTCGTTCCGTGCAGCGGAGTCATCGCAGGACATGCTGGTTGTTGCCGACGTGATCGTCGGTTCCGAAATGCAGATCAGGCGGGCGTTCGCCCACCACGGTTCAACGCTTCAGAAGGAGCACACATGTCCAGCAATCTCTACGTTGGAAACCTCACGTTCAACACCACGTCGGCCGATCTCGAGACGCTCTTCGCGCAGCATGGTGAGGTCAAGAAAGCACAGGTCATCAACGACCGCGACAGTGGCAGATCTCGCGGCTTCGGCTTCGTTGAGATGGCATCGTCGGAAGAGGCGAAAGCAGCGATCGACGCGCTCAACGGCCACAACGTCGACGGCCGTGATCTCACCGTCAACATTGCCAAAGAGCGGTCACGCTGAAGCGCGCTGCATCGCGGCAGATCGACGGTGGAAGGCAGCGATGCGTGGGATGCGGGCATCCCCGCAGGGAGCATCACCAAGAGGGTTGCTCCGTGCCGAAATGTGACTGTCGTGAATACAGAATGCCAGCGGACCCGGAGCGGGCAGGCCGCAAGCCCTGAACGCTGTCGTGACCCGTCTCCGCGACGGGTCGCCGCGACGGCCGTCGGTCACTATCGATGTCGGCGTGCAGGTATACCTCCGTTGCCAGAAGTCACGCCGGCAACCGCGGGTTGAAACGAGAACGTCAACGGGCTGTTGCGTCGGTACCTCCCCAGAGGCGCCGACATGGCAGCCCGCGCCCAAGACGATGTTCGCCTGAGCCGGAGTCGGCTCAGCCTCCGTCCTTCTTCCTGAAGGCCTTCATATCGGCGAGAACGGAAACGGCGCCGTCGCCAATTCGTGGCAGGTTGGCCGACCTGGCCTTGTAGCGCGAAACTTTGGTCCCGGCGGCGACGGGTTCTGGTTCGAGATCCTCTGTCGATGATCCGTTGCTGGTGGTGAGATCCACGGTGACGACCGGCTCGGCAGCCGCGGGCTCCTTCTCTTTGGTTGGAGCGGGTTCTGCCGGAGGGCGCGCCTTGCGGGACCTGGCTGTGGATTTTGTTTTCTTCTTCGGCTTCTCGGCTTTTCGAGCCGGCGTTGCCGGCGACGCCGTTGCCGATGCGGCAACGGCAGCTGCTTGGAGCGCGGCGACCGCTTCGGTCTCTGTGATCTTCTGTGTTTCGAGTTCATCGAGCGTCGATTGCAGTTGGGCGACTTGCTCGAGGAGGTCGCGTTGTTCCGTTTCGAGGGATTGGCGTGTCTCGGCTGCTGCCGTGGACACTCCCTTCCGAATCTCGTTGGCGTCGCGATCTGCCTGAGCACGGATCTCGTCGGCCTCGACGACCGCGTCGGCGACGATGAGTGCCTTTTCGTCCTCGATCCGCTCCGAGGCGGAGAGAGCCCGCTGCAGAACCGTTTCGGCCGCTGCATCCTTGCGGCTGGCTTCTTCTCGAGCCTCGGCAAGGATCTGCTGGGCCTCGATGCTCGCCTGCTGCTCGGTCAATACCGGTGCCGGAAGAGGTGCGAGGTCCTCGGGCACGTCACCGCCTGCGGCGGCACGAATGTGCGCGGCCTCGATTTCGGCATCGGCTAGGAGCTTGCGGCGCGCCTCGAGCGCCTGCTGGTAGGCACCGGCTACGTTGTCTGCGGCTTGGCGAACGTCGTGAATCTCGCGTTCGAGTTGGTCCGCCCGAACGGCGGCGATTTTGGCGCGCTCCGCCAGGCCCGACATCTGATAACCAACCTCACGCAGGAAGATGTGAACCTGATCACGGTCGTACCCCTTGCGCACCACCTTGAACGTCTTGTCTTCAACGTCCGATGGGATGAGCTCCATGCCCTACTCCCCGATTAGTCCAAAAACCCGGCTGCCACGGAGTGTAGCTGCTGACCACGCTGAGCGTTAGGAGGGTTGTGGTGGTGCGAGATGACTAGTCCCGATGCCGCGTCGGTGGCCGGGTTTGCCGATCTCGAGTGGGAATTCCTGGGCGAACGGTCCGTTCTCGGTAGCATCGAGCGAGAAGGAACCGTCATGGACGAAGCCGACGTTGCCGTACTGATTCTCAGAGTTGCGTTGGGCGCGGTCTTCCTCGCCCATGGGATCAAGCACGCCAGAGGGCGAGCGAAGACATCTCGCTGGTTCGAGAGCATTGGGTTCCGAGCCCCGCAGATGCAATGGTTCCTCTCAACGGCAACCGAAATCGTCGTCGGTGTCCTGTTGATCGGCGGGCTGCTCACGTCGTTCGCTGCTGCCGGTCTTCTCGGAACAATGGCCGTGGCCTTCTGGAGCGTCCACCGTTACGTCGGCTTCTGGGTGACCGCAAGGCCGGATGAAGGTTGGGAATACGTGTTCGTACTGTCCGCCACAGCGTTTGCCCTGGCAATAGCGGGGCCGGGGAGCGCCAGCATCGACGCCGTTCTCGGGTTAGACACGATTCTCGACGGCTGGATCGGCGCGGCCCTGGCCGTCGCTGGGATCGGTGTCGCCGCCGCTCAAATCGCGATGTTCTATCGCCCCGCGGCAGTGGAGTCACCTGCGACGGGGTGAGAGGAGCGAGCGGTTACTCCCGGTTGGTCCCGTAGTTCATGTTGCGGATCCGCGCTTCGATCTCTTTAGCATCGTGATCGCTAGAAGGATGCTCGATGGCGGCGACTCCGCGAAGCCGATCGAGCGCCTTGTCCTCGTACGAGAACGACTTGCCTTCTTGGGCGGCGTCCTTGCGCTTCCTCCACCTCATGGCCTTTGATATCGGCTGTCTCGGTGCCGAGTTGAGGGCTCGTTTGCGCCGAAGTGGGGACTGACTAGTTACTTCGGGACGAACCTGAAACCTCCTCCAGACACGACGGATCGTTCCCGATGCATCACCCATGATGTCTGCGATCGAGACAACCCAGGGAAGGGCAAGAGCGCGATTCGGCACCCTGCTCATTGGAGCCGTCATCGGGTTTGTCGTCGCGATATTGGCTGCGCTCGCCGCCAGCGTGTTTGCTCCAGCGTTCATCACGGTGGCATTCGTCGGTGGTTGGGCGTCGACGACAGCCGTTGCGACTCTGATCCTTCGTCACACCCACGTGAGTCACGATTGGGCGGTCGACGGTGGCCTGATCCGCAGCACGCGGCGCTGGAGCTGATGTTGTCCGCCTCACTCGAGCCGGCGACCACCGCCGCAGAACAAATCAATCCCGCGCCGTCGGGTGTCTCAGCGGCCGATCTTGGCTCTCAGCTTGGCCATGAACCCGGCGGGTTCTTCGCTTGGATGCGGCAACGCGTCGTTGTCGGAGGAATAGTCGGGATCGTCCGCTAGACGCGGAAGCGCTCCAGACTGACGCCGATAGCGTGAAGCGTCCTTCCAGTTGTCGATGCCTGTCAGGTCGACAGCGATGTCATCCGTCAGCTCGGTGACCTGATCAGCTGTGTCGCGTGGTGGCTCTGCCATCGGCATGCCCTTCCCCCTACATGTGCGCACATAACGTGCGCGTTGGCCCGGACATCAGAGTACCGACGGTCTCCGTTCTTCAGAAGGGGAGTTCGGGGGGATCACATCGGGACTAGTTCTTCCCAGGGAGTAGGTTGTCCCTGTACGGCCGAGGGGGGATCTCGGCTTGAAGGCCGAAGAACCTCTTGACGTTCCCGCCGTTGTGGCGTCACGCGTCGGTGAGATCGTCACGGGTCTGCGGCGTTCGCTGTGGCTGCGCCATCCCTGCGCGAGCGCTGCAGAAACGGGCGGGTTCGTCCGGTGACCCTTTTAGAGGGGGGAGGACGGACCCGCCCTCCTTCGTCAAAACTTGGCCGCGAGGCGACCGAGATGGACGACGCCTCCCCTTTGTTCGGCCGGAAGAGCAAAGTCGAAAAGGTCGTGGCGGAGGCACAGCTCGAGATCGTCTGGGTGGGCCCATCGCTCGATGCGCAACCGCTCAGCCGATTCGCTGGCCCGGATGAGGTCGAGGTCGGGTGGAAGCGTGACTCCCGATATCGCAGCTGCAATGACCCGTGCGGTCTCGTCGTCCTCGATCACCGGAAGTGTTCCATTGCGGCCGGCCGCCACGATCGCGCTCGAGCCGGCGGGAAGGTTGCGAGCGGTTGCCGAAGCCACGACGAGGCTGGCGCCGAATACGGGCGATGCGCCGGCGCCGATCGCAGCAAGCACACATCTTGTGCCACCAGATGTCCGCATGACGATGGTGGCTCCGTCGATGTCCGTGCGGTCGAGAACCTCACCGGGCGAGTTTCCGAGGTCGAAGTCGGCGGGTCGCCTTCCCTGGTCCTCACCGCACAGGAGTGAGCCGTTGTGGCGAGATGCCATCTCCCTCGCCTGATCGAGCTCGGACGCCAGCATGATGTCGGACGCACCGGCATCGAGCAGATACGCCGCCGTGGTGAAGGCGCGGAACGTGTCGACGACGGCCGTCGGTCCAGAAGCTTCAGCCGCCCCTTCGATGCCGAAGAGGTGTGCGACGCCGCCGACGTCGGGCTCTCTATTCACGTTGGACTGCAGCCCACACTCGTTCGGACGTGATCGGGAGTTCGGTGATCCGAGCGCCCACCGCGTCCCGAACGGCGTTGGCGACGGCCGCCGGTCCAGCCACGATGGGTGCTTCGGCGACGCCGCGTGCCCCCATCGGGCCGTGCGGTGAGGGGTTGTCCACCATGATCGCTTCGATGGCGGGAACCTGTGTCGCGTCGGGGATCAGGTACTCGGAAAATGTCCCCGTCGTCATTGTTCCCGATTCATCGAAGGCGAGCTGCTCTTGTGTCGCCCATCCGATGCCCTGAGCGGCTCCGCCGTGCATCTGACCTGCAACCAGACTCGGGCTGATCGCGTGCCCGACATCTTGGATGACGACGTTGCGCACGACTTCATAAACACCGGTCTCTGTGTCGACGTCGACCTCAACGAGCTGGACGGTGAATCCGGGCGACTGGTCTGTGATGGCGGAGCGGCCGTGTGCCGTGATCGGCGCGAATCGCCCGCCGAGACGTGCTCCCTGGGATGTGATCTTCGTGACGGGAATCTCCGAACCAGGCGAGCCCTTGACGTGGACGACTCCTTGCGAAATCTCGAGGTCGTCCACCGAGGCCTCGAGTAGTTTCGCGGCGATTTCAAGGATCTGTTGGCGTGCTCCCACAGCCGCTTCCCGAACTGCCGCGCCGACGGTGTAGGTCACCATCGAGCCCCCAGCCGGACCCGATTGAGGCGCAGTCGACGAGTCGCCGTTGATGACCCGAATTGTCGACTCGTCGATGCCGAGTTGCTCGGCGGCGATCCGACGCAAAGCAACGTTGGTGCCGGTGATGTCGATGGAACCGACGTGGAGGTAGAACATCCCGTCGCTGTCGGCGCGACAGACGGCTGCAGCAGGCGCAGTGCCACCCGGCCAGCCACCCACGGCGACGCCGAGACCTCGGCCGGCAGCCGTCTCGGTCCTCGCCTTCCACAGTGGGTGGTTCATCGCGCGCTCGATGACCTTGGAGAGCCCCATGTGCGGCCAAGGGTCGCCGTTACCCATCGGATCACCCGTCTGGCACGCGTTGTCCAGACGGAAGCGAAGCTGGTCGGCCCCGAGGGCACGGGCCAGCTCGTCCATGAGCGATTCGAGGGCAAATGCGGCCTGGGGCGCTCCAGGTGCTCGATATGCCCCGACCATCGACTTGTTGGTCAGCACTTCGTGGCTGACGACATCGATGTGCGGACTTCGGTAGACGCTGGCGAACAGATTCCCTATCAATCCGGCGAGTCCCGCGGCGAAGGCGCCCGACTCCGCCAGGATCTCAGCCTGCAGGGCGGTGAGACGGCCGTCGTAGGTTCCGCCGGCCGTGACGCGAAACTCGGTGGCAGGGGCTGGAGTAGTGCTGGCGAAGTCCTCGATGCGTGTGACCGCCAGTCTCACGGGCCGGTTCGTTGCCATCGCCAGGGCACCGGCAAGCGGTTCGAAGATGCCGTAGCGGGCGCCGAACCCACCTCCCATTGCCACCGGGACGATTCGGACCTTTTCTCTCGGCACTCCCAGGAGGCGTGAGACGCCGTTTCTCGTGCCGAACAGGCTCTGGGTTGCTGTGTAGAGCGTCAGAGTCCCGTCGACAGGATCCACGACCGCGATAACCGAATGTGGTTCGAGGTATGCCTGGTGCACCGCCTCGGTTCGCAGCGTGAGGGTGACGACCTTGTCTGCTTCACCCAGCCCCTCGTCGATGGAGCCTCGAGTGAAGTGCTCGGTTGCCGAGATGTTTCCTCGCGAGACGTCCTCGGTATGAGACGAAGCAGCGCCTCCGGCGTGGACTTCGGCGGATGCTCCTTCCCCGCGCTCGACGGGGAGGGGCCAGACGAGCTTGGAGCCCGGCTCCGCGGCGGTGGAGATGTTGGTGACCGGGTCGCTCGGTGTGTATTCCACGCGGATCTTTCGGACCGCGTCAGCTGCAGCGGCTTCGGAGGCTGCAACTACCGCCGCGACTGGTTGACCTTGCCACACCACCCGGTCGGTCGCCAGGATCGCGGAGTTGCGATCGCGGGCTGGTTGACCGGCGGTGGGAAGGTTCGCCGCTGTGAAGACTCCGAGTACGCCAGGAGCGGACTCAGCTTCGGTCGTGTCTATCGATCCAATGGCGGCGGCGGCGAACGAGCTCAGCAGGACGCGAGCATGAGTGAGCCCGGGAATGGAGACATCTGCGCTGTAGCTGGCTGCACCAATCACCTTTCTGTGTGCGTCGCTCATCGTGTCCGCCATTGTGCGGGGAGGCTAATGCAGGTGGGGATCGCCGCTACGCTCGCCGAAATGGACAAGAAACGTGTCCGTGTGTACAACGCGGAGATGGCCTATGTCGACACGGGCCAGGGTGATTCCGTTCTGTTTCTTCACGGCAACCCGACGTCGTCGTATCTGTGGAGGGGCGTGATGCCTTTTGTGACGGACGTCGCCCGATGTGTGGCTCCGGACCTGATCGGGATGGGCGATTCCGACAAGCTCGAGTCGTCGATGTACCGCTTCGAGGATCACCGGCGGTACCTGGATGGTTTCCTCGATGCGGTGGACATCGGAGACGATGTGACGGTTGTGGTGCACGACTGGGGCTCTGCACTCGGCTTCGACTGGGCGAACCGGCACCGCGACCGGGTCAAAGGAATCGCATACATGGAAGCGATCGTTCGTCCATTGAGCTGGGAGGAGTGGCCGGACGCATCTCGCCGCCTGTTCGAGGCAATGCGCTCAGACGCGGGGGAGGAGATCGTTCTCGAGAAGAATGTCTTCGTCGAGCGGATTCTGCCCGGCTCGGTCCTTCGTGATCTGACCGAGGAGGAAATGGCGGAGTACCGGCGCCCGTACCTCGAGCCGGGTGAATCACGGCGCCCGATGCTGACATGGCCGCGCGAGATCCCGATCGACGGCCACCCCGCCGACGTTGCGAAGGTCGTCGCGGAGTACTCGTCGTGGCTCTCCGGGTCGGAGGTGCCGAAGCTCTTCGTCGATGCCGACCCGGGCGCCATCCTGACAGGTCCGCAGCGAGACTTCTGCAGGGCGTGGCCGAACCAGGTCGAGACGACCGTGGCAGGAATCCACTTCATACAGGAGGATTCCTCCGCCGAGATTGGAGCCGCGATCAGGACCTGGTACCTGGGACTCTGAGGTGAGCTGAGGCCATGATCGACCTCGTGAAGGGTGCGATCCGCGCTGCCCGGTTCGATCTGTCGTTCTACAACCAGATCGAATACGACAGGTCTTATACGAGGAGAGCCCTGGTAGTGGTCCTGGTTGGTTGGACAGCGGTCGGCATCGGGAATTGGCTCGCCGAGACGTCGTGGTCGACTGCATTGGGCATCATCTGGGCCGTTGTCGGTGGAACGGCAGGTTGGGTTGCGTGGTCGGCAATCGCGATGGTGATCGGCACCCGCCTCTATCGCGGCACTGCCGATCTCGGTCAGATGCTTCGCGTCCTTGGGTTTGCCCAGGCACCACTGGTGATTGGGATCGTGCCGCGGCTCGACGTCGTCGGATATGTCTGGGCGCTGGTGGCCTCGGTCTTCGCTATCCGTGAGGGAATGGACTTCACGACGGGCCGCGCGCTGTTCACCGTCCTCACCGGTGGGGTGGTGGTGGGCCTGTTCGTCCTCGCCGCACTTTGGATCCTCTGAGCTCTCTCGACTGGCAATTACGAAGAATCTGTGACCCGGTCCCACTCACCGCGCCGAAGGACGTGCCAGTCCTGGCGCCAGCTCCTCTTCATGCGATAGAACACCCAGGAGATGAGCCCGAGGGGGATAGGCGGCAGATAGGTGAGGGCTCGGAACAACAATGTGCCTGCGGCGAGCAGGTCATGGTTCACCGGTCCGGCCGCCGGGTTCCATCCGGCCGTCAGGAGACCGATCCAGCCGAGGTCGACGAGGCCCAAACCACCCGGGCTCACAGGGATCATCGTCAACAGGCGCCCGAGAGCGAATGCCGCGATCACCCAGACGGTGGACACCTCGTCCGAGCTGACGCCGATGGCTCGGATCGACGCCACGAACAGCGCCGCCTGGAGGATGTGATTGATCAACGTCGTGAGCGTCAGCGGCTTCCAGCGATGCTGCACCACGTCGATCGCGTTGGCGCGGAACTGCATCACGCTCTGTTCCACCTTGATGGGATCTCGCTTGACCAGCGCCAGCGCTTCGTTCGTCCATCTCTCCAGCCAGCCTCCGATGTTCCTCGCCAGGTTTTCGTTCCTGAAGATGGCTCGAAGGACGAGTAGTGCGACGACGATCAGCACCACACCGCCGATGGCGACGGCCCACATCCACGCTTCGGTATCTTGAGTGATGGCACCGATCGCGAGCGCGAGGATCGGAATCCCGAAGCGGGCGAACTGATCCCAGATACCGACGGCGATCAGCGTCGACGTGAATGCTTCCGGCGTGAACCCCCACGACATGTACATCGCGTACTGGAGCGGCAGCGCGATCGCTCCACCTGCGGGCAGGGAGTTGTTGACGACCTGGGCTGTGGTTTGCGCCACGTATGCCTCTTTGAACTTGAGGGTGCGCAGGGCCGACATCAACACCGGCATGTAAGCCAGCAGCACGGCCGCCGCCAGAGCGATCAAGATGAACCACTCCCGAGGATCGATGTCTTGGATGTGGTCGAGGACCGCTTCATAGTTCGCGAGCTTGGGGAAAACGAAGCCGAAGACGAGGACGAGAACCGTCAGGGTGATGAGGCCCTGGATGATCTGGCGCGTGCGCGACGGCTTCTTGGCGGGGATCCCCGCGTCGGTGTCGTGGGAAGCCACGTCGTCGGTCATGGTGTCGGGAGTCTCCCATACGGTGGAGAATCTGTCGGTGGCGCCGGCGAGAATGATGTCGACACGGCTGCCGGCTGTTCGTCGATTGGATGTCGGAGGCGGATCGTCCGCCGCAAGTCACGGGAGGAGACGCTCTTGCAATATGCACTGCTCATCTATACGGAACCGATGGCCGAGCCACGGTCGGACGACGAGACGGCGGCCAGCATGAAGCTGTGGCAGGAGTTCACCCAGGAAGTCGTTGACGCCGGGGCGATGCGGGGCGGCGAAGCCCTCGACGAGATCGCAACGGCGACCACCGTCCGTGTACGGGACGGGAAGGTCATCACCAGCGACGGTCCTTTCGCCGAGACGAAAGAGGTGCTGGGCGGTTTCTACCTGGTCGAGTGTGACAACATCGATGAGGCCATCGGATGGGCGGCGAAGATCCCGATCGTGCACCAGGGTTCCGTCGAGGTGCGGCCGCTGTGGAATGTCCCCGAGGAGTACCAGGTCGCCGAGTGAGCACGGCGCCGATGGAGCGTGAGATTGCCGTCGTCTTTCGCGAAGAGGCCGGAAAGGCAACGGCAACGCTCACCAGGTCGTTCGGCGACTTCGGTCTAGCGGAAGAGGCTGTCCAGGAAGCCTTCATCGCCGCCATGGACCGATGGCCGACGGACGGCATACCGGACAGTCCAGGAGCCTGGGTCACCACAACGGCGCGCCGCAAGGCCCTCGACCGACTGCGTCGCGAGCAGACCTTCGCTCGCAAGGCACACCTCGTCGCGTTCGATCACGTGGTCTCCGGCGAGGAAATCGGCGATCTGGAAGCTGGAGACGATCGGCTGGCGCTGCTGTTCATGTGCTGCCACCCATCCCTTGCGCCGGAAGGCCAAATCGCCTTGACGTTGCGGGCTGTGGGTGGCCTCACGACGCGCGAGATCGCCCGGGCGTTCATGGTTCTCGAGACGACCATGGCGCAGCGGCTCACTCGCGCCAAGCGTAAGATCGAGCGGGCCGGCATTCCGTTCCGGGTGCCACCCCCGGAGCTCGTTGAAGAGCGGCTGCAGCAGGTTCTCCACATCGTCTATCTGATCTTCAACGAGGGCTACGCAGTCACGGAGGGTGGCGAGCTGATTCGGGAGGATCTGTGTGCCGAGGCGATCAGCCTGGGTGAATTGCTCGTGCAGCTCATGCCGGAGGAAGCCGAAGCCCGCGGGCTGCTCGCCCTGATGTTGCTCCATGATGCGCGCCGACCGGCCAGAGTCGGTGCCGACGGCGAGTTGATCACCCTCGAGAAACAGGACCGAAAGCGATGGGACAGAGACCAGATCGAGACCGGCGCGGGCCACGTCCGCCGTGCACTCGAGGCGGGTGAGGTTGGTCCGTATCAGATACAGGCCTCGATTGCGCTCGCCCACGCGACTGCCGCGTCCGCGGCTGAGACCGACTGGGTGCACATTTCCTGGCTCTACGAACAGCTCGGTCGCGTCCAGCCCACACCGGTGGTTGAGCTGAACCGCGCGGTGGCTCTGGCGATGGCCGAAGGCCCCGATCGGGGCCTCGAGATGATCGAACGCCTCGGTGAGGATGGCCGCCTGAATCGTTACCACCTCTTTCATTCAGCTCGGGCCGAGCTACTGCGACGGGCCGGCCGGAGTGTCGACGCTGCCTCTGCCTACCGCACCGCGATCGACCTCACAGAGAACGAAAGAGAACGAGCGTTTCTCCGGCAACGGCTGGAGGAAGTAACAAGTCTGGCTGACAACTGACAACTGGCAACTACAGCGTTCGCAGGGCCTCCGTTGGAGAGACGCGGGCTGCCCGCGTTGCCGGATACAACCCGGCAATTGCCCCAATGGCCAGGGCGGCAACGATTCCGCCGACAACGGCGACCATCGGGATCAAAACGCTCCACCCCTGGATCATTGAGTATCCGGCGGTGACGGCTACGCCGAGAAGGACGCCACCAACGCCTCCGATGGCGGCGAGGAGTAGAGACTCTCCGAGGAACTGGATCGAGATGTGGCGGCGGGTCGCCCCGAGGGCTCTCCGCAAACCGATCTCCCCCCGCCGTTCCAGAACCGAGATCACCATCACGTTGGCGATGCCGACGCCACCGACGAGAAGTGCGACGGCGCCCAGGCCGAGGAAGAGGTTCGTCAGGGCGGACTCTGCCGCTTCCCTTGCTTCGAGGGCGTCGGAGGGTCGCGTGACTTCGACCTGATCGGGATTCTCCGGGTTCACCGTTGCAGCCATGACATTGCGGACTTCGTCGATTTGCGACGGATCCGTTCGCACGTAGATCGTCGAAGGAACCAATTCCTCCTGCAGGTACGTTTCTGCTGCGCCGTGACTCACCAGCGCCGCCCTGTCGAGGTCTGGGGACAGTTCGAGGGAGCCCATGATCCCCACGACTGCGAACCATTCACCTCCGAGCCACACGGCCGTTGGTGTGTCGAGGCTCGAAATGCCCAGCCGCTGTGCAGCCACAGCACCAAGAACTGTTACCGGATAGTCGGGGGTCGCTTCATCGAGGAAGAAACCGTGCGCCATCGAACCCTGGAGCGCTTCCAAGAGATTGGTGTCCACGGCGAGGACGCTCAGCCCACCCGTCTGACCTGTAGGCACGAGATCGTTCTTGTAGACGCGGGCGCTGGCCACGTCGGAAACCGAGGCAACCGTCGCCACGGGCCCGATTCGTGTCACCATTGCGGGCGAGTCGTCGGGGAGGACCCCCGGGCCGAGCCCGATTCCTGTGCCTGCCTGGACCTGGAGCATGTTGGTTCCGAGGCGATCGAGCTGGGCGAGCAGATCGGACTTGGAACTCTCCGAGAGGCCGAGGACGGCGACCATGGCACCGATTCCGATCATGATGCCGAGGGCGGAGAGAATGCTTCGCAGGCGACGAGTCCGTAGCCCTATGCCGGCTGCTCGCACGGTGTCGGCCGGAGCGAGCTTCGAGGGCGCGATGGTTTCGGTCTTCATACGGACACTGCCGTGTCTTGTTCGATCGCACCGTCGAGGAGCGAGATCTGTCGGGGAAAATGCTCGGCGATGTCGCGGTCGTGGGTGATCACCACGATCGTGGTTCCTTCGGCGTTCAGCTCTTCGAGTAGCTCGACGATCGCGGCCCCCGTTTTGCTGTCGAGGTTGCCGGTTGGTTCATCGGCCAGCACGATTCGCGGGCTGCCGATCAGCGCTCGCGCGATGGCGACCCGCTGCCGTTCGCCTCCCGAAAGTTTGGTGGCCATGAAGTCGGCCCGATGTCCGAGCCCCACTCGATCGAGGGCGAGTCGGGCCAGGTCCCGCCGCTGCGAGAGCGGCATTCCCGTGTACAACATTCCGTCTGCGACGTTGTCGAGGGCCGTTTCGCCGGCAAGCAGGAAGAACTGCTGGAACACGAAGCCGATGTGCTGGGAACGGAGTGCGGAGAGCTTCTTGTCGCTGAGCTGGGAGATGTTGAATCCGGCGACGTATGTTGCACCCGAAGACGCGCGGTCGAGTGTGCCCATGACATGGAGGAGCGTCGACTTCCCGGATCCAGACGGCCCGACGACGACCACCAGCTCTCCGTCTTCGATTGCGAGGCTGACACTCCGCAGCGCCTCGACGGGGGGTGTACCCGGATAGACCTTCGAGACGTCATCGAGGGCGAGGGCCTTCGCAGCCACAGCCTTGTCGTCCGGCAAGTTCACGGAACCACGACTCGCATGCCGTCGGCCAGTTGAGCACTGGTGACCTCCACGAAGCCGTCGGCGAACAGTCCCTCCTCGACTCCGATGAATGTGGTCGATCCGTTTTCGGTGGTGACCTCGACGGCGTATCCGCCCTCGGAAAGGGCAAGGAGAGCCGTGACCGGCACGGCGAGCACCCCGTCTGCTCGATCACTCACGATCTCGACATCGACGGGAGCCTCGTCGAGACCCAGTGCTGCCTCGGGATCATCCAGCGTCACTGTCATCTCAAAGAAGCTGTCACCAGCTTGGTTGGCCTGGGCGACGGTGCCGATCTCGGTCACTGTCGCCGACACCTGTTCGCCGTCGGGCAGCTCCACAACCACGGCATCGCCGACCGCAACGAGGTCCTGGTCCGACGTCGACAGCTGGACCGTCACGAAGGTGGAGCTCGCCGAAGTCGTGAGAATCGGCGTTCCATTTTGCGCAGCGTCGCCTGTTGCCACGAGGACATCCCCCACGCGAAGTGCTTCGGGCAAGAACACGACCTCGCCGAGGTTCACGACACCGTCGGTGTGGGCACCGATTTCGGACTGCCAGGCAACGACCGCCGCCGTTGTCTGCTCGTCGTACACACCATCGACGAGATGTGATTCGGCATCGCCGTATCCGAGTGCGACGAGTGCCTTCTCGAGCTGTTCGACATCGCTGCCGCTATCGCCGAGCGACATGGCGCGGTATGCGGGAGCCTCGCCATAGAAGAGGACGACCGGTCTGTCGTCGACGGCGTAGAGGACTCCGCCTTGTTCGATGATCGAACCCTCCTGCGGGAGCCAAGTGATCGTTGAACCCATGACCGCAGACGTGGCGACGACAGCTTGTCCGGACTGAGCGGATTGGGCGAGGTTCACGAGGGACTCGGCGA
>JAUVPA010000076.1 GCA_030598905.1 Acidimicrobiia bacterium | reverse complement strand
ATCGACAACTTGCTGACCGAAGTCCGGGCGGGCGAACACCCCCCTGTTCTTGCGTAAGAAACGCGCTTAGAGGTTTTCTCGTAGCCAGGTGATGTCGGCGGAGTGGTCGGCACCTTCCTCGTCGGGGGTTTCCACGACCACCGGCACGTCCGCCTGACGGACCACAGACAACAACAAACCTCCCGGGATCTCGCCCGACTCGAGATTGGCATGCCGATCTCGTCGTGAACCATGGGGATCACGCGAGTTGTTGCAGTGCACCAGATCGACACGACCGGTCGCCGCCCGCACCGTCTCGACGGCCGACTCCAGATCCTCACCAGCAGCCCAGGCATGGCACGTGTCGATGACAATGCCGACGTTGAAGTCCCCGATCTCATCCCACAGCGGGCCGTAGTTGGCAAGCTCTCGCACCACCGCGTTGCCGCCGCCGGCAGTGTTCTCGATCAGCAGAGGCACCGTCCACGGCTCGTCGGCGTATTCGAACACCTTCCTCCACCGTTCGAACCCCACGGCAATGTCCTCATCTTCGCCGACGTGACCGCCGTGGACGATCACGCCCTTAGCGCCGATCGCCGCAGCGGCATCCATCGTCTGGGCGATGGTCTTGCGACTTGGGATGCGAATCCGGTTGTTCGGGTTCGCCGGATTCATCACGTATGGGGAGTGCACGTAGAGATCGATGTCGGACGCAGCGAGCTCCTCTGCATTGTCCCTGGGGTTCGGCGCCTTGTAAGACTGCGGATTGGAGAGAAACATCTGCACGAGATCCGCATCGCGCCGCTCGGCCCCGGCCAGCGGATCCGTTGGGGAGACGTGGGCGCCGATCTTCACTCCGGATGGTCCCGGTGGTATTCCTCCATCGCCAGCTGCCCATGGACGGCTACTTCGGCAACATCCGGGTGCCAGCCACCGGCGTCGATCCGCAGCTCGGAGCCTTCCCACACGGCGCCCCATGGATCATCGGGAAGATCCCCCGGCTCGGCAATGTCGACGATCAGAACGTCGCGTGCACGGCTGGTGTCTTCGTCGAGATCGCGACCGGAGCGGAGTGAACGAACGGCATCCCATTCCACGAAGCTGGAGGTCGAAGGGCCCGTCACGTACAGCTCGATGCCGTCTTCGAGGATCAGCAACACCGGTCGACGACGTACGAGTGTCACGACGGCGGTTCCAAAAAGTGCAGTTCCTCCAATGAGGAAGGCACCACCCCAGATCAGGTCGGCGCGCTGCTGAGCGCGGCCCTTGCTCGTCACGACCCCTTCGTGCTCGTCCGGTGGCGTTGAGAGCCAATGGCCCCACACAATATCGACGGCGGCGATGATCAGAACAAGACCGACCACGCCCATCAGGAACTGGCGCGCAGGCGATCTCTCGACGCGCTGACGGATCATGGTCCGACTCCCAGATCGGCGGGTACGACCAGGGCCGTGTAAGCGATCCCGCGCTCGGCCAGTCGCTTCGCGACGACTCCATCACTGCGATCGACAACCGACACCGCCTGGACAAGATCTACGTCGAGGGATTCGAGAACCTCGATCGCTTCGACCAGCGCCGATCCGGTCGTTGTGGTGTCTTCCATCACCGCGACGTGATCTCCGGGACGGAGGGGTCCGACCATCCTGCCGCCCGTGCCGTGCTCCTTTGCTTCAATCCGGATGGAGAAGGCTCGCAGTGGCCGATCGCGGTCGGCCGAAGCCATCGCCGTCGCCAGAGCGATTGGATCGGCCCCCATCGTGAGCCCACCCACTGCCTCGATCGAGGGATCCAACTCATCGAGAACGGCAGCTCCGACAAGACGGGCACCCACCCCATCGAACGTCGTCTGCCGGGCGTCGATGTACCAATCAGACACCTCGCCCGAACGCAAAGTGAACGGGCCGTCCGTGCGGACGGCGTGTGACTTCAGATGTTCGATGAGCCTTGATCTGCTTGGGTTTTGCGACATTGGGTATTGCGCTGGTTTCTTCTCAAGTTCCGGTGTTCGGCGACCGATAGCGTACCCAGACAGGATGCCTTCCTACCTCCCGTCTAAGCCCGAGCCGAGGCCGCCGCAAGGCGGCCTTCGGTTCTTCTCGGGTTTCGGACGAACAATCGATCGCACAATCACCCGACGGCTCTCGAGGCCATTGGGACGTCGTCGCTG
The DNA here is from genome assembly GCA_030598905.1 of Acidimicrobiia bacterium. Classification (GTDB taxonomy): domain Bacteria; phylum Actinomycetota; class Acidimicrobiia; order Spongiisociales; family UBA5794; genus JAUVPA01. The sequence continues at coordinate 6,084 of JAUVPA010000076.1, read as the reverse complement.
CCGGCCCTCGGCTGAGCACATCTCCGGCATGTTGCGTGAGTACCCTCGACCGGATGGAGTTGATCTTCATTCGGCACGGTCAGCCGGCCTGGAGCGTGGACGGGTGGAGCCAAACCAACCCGCATCTCACCGAGTTGGGGGCCCGGCAAGCCCACCTCGCCGCCGACCGGCTGGTCGTCGACCATCGACCGACCGAGCTCCTGGTTTCGCCTGCGCACCGGGCTCAAGAGACGGCTGTGCCCATCGCCGCAGCCACCGGGCTGGACGTCAACACCGTCGATGCCCTACTGGAGATCCAGTTTCCCGACTGGTCCGGTGAACTCGAGGAAACGGTTCAACGCCTCTTCGCCGAGGGTATACACCGCAGCCCCGAGGACTGGTGGGACGGTATGCCGGGAGGCGAGTCCTTTCGAGCGTTCCACGAACGCGTCACGACCGCCATGGAGACGCTGCTTGCTGAGCGCGGCATCACCCCCGACCCCAACAAGAAACATCTGTGGAACGTCGCAGCTGAGGACACTTGCCTGGCCATCGTTGCCCACGGGGGGACCAACGCCGTTGCGCTCACGTACCTGCTCGACGTTGATCCGGCACCGTGGGAGTGGGAGCGGTTCATCCTCTATCACGCATCGTTCGCTCGTGTCAGAGCGATCCCCCTCGCCGGATCTCACGTCTTCTCACTGCGGACGTTCAACGATCGGGAACACCTGCCCCACGAGGTGCGAACCCGATGACCGACCTCGCTTGGACCGCTGAGGGCGAAGGCCACCCGGTCGCACTCATACACGCCGGTATCGCCGACGCCTGGATGTGGGCCGATCAATCTGACCGACCTGTAACGGTTCGTCAGAGCCCGAATCGGCGGTTGCGGCTCGTGTAATCACGCATCGCTCTGAGAAAGTCGACACGCCGGAAAGCAGGCCAGTACACGTCGACGAAGAGATACTCGGCATAGGCCGACTGCCAGAGAAGAAAGCCGGACAGCCTGGCCTCACCGGACGTGCGGACGACCAAGTCGGGATCCGGAAGGTCAGAGGTGTAGAGATTGTCGGCGATGCCTTCGACATCGATGCCAGCCGCGATTTCCGCGACGTCGTCGGTCCCTGCTGCGAGGTCCGCGACGAGGTCGCGGACGGCGTCGACGATCTCCTGTCGGCCTCCGTAGGCCAGAGCAATGGTGATGCGGCGTGAGCCCGCAGAACAACGCTCCTCGAGACGCTTCGCCGCCGCGACCAGATCGGCGGGGAGAAGATCGAGGCTTCCGATGAAACGGACGCTTGCGTCATGGCCGTCGAGGGCCTGCGGCAAACGCTCGAAAAGCTCGACGAGCACTTCGTAGTAGGGCTCGAGTTCCTCGGAGGGCCGGGAGAGGTTTTCCTTGGACAGCAGCCAGCACGTAACCGCTTCGATCTCGAGCGCCTCGGTCCAGCCGAGGAATTCGATGAACTTGTCCATGCCGACCCGATACGAAGACGCGTAGTCGGGGAGTCGCTCGGCTCTGGCGTAGCGCCTGTGGCCGTCGTGAATGACACCAATGTGTCCTGGCAGTCGGCCACGGTCGAGCGACGCCGCCAAGCGCTCCTCGTAGATGCGGTACAGCGGGCGTGTCAGTGCTGCCTTGATGTTCATCGCGATCCCCATCGTACGACGGGTCCCTCGAAAAGGCCGCGAATCTCTCTAGGAGCCCGCTCAGCAGACTCCCCACCGGCCAAATGGATATCGGCCCTATCGCTCCATTAGCGTCTATACGGCGATACGAAGGGACACAAAAGATGGCGATGACACAAGAACACAAAGAAGCCCTCGCCCAAGGCCGTCGGGAGGCAAAAGCGATCAAAGCGTATTTGGAGGCCGCCACTCTTCCGAAGAGGCGCGGTCGACCGATCACGGCCGAAGGCTTACGTACCCGAATTCAGTCCCTCGATCGGCGCATCGACGCCGAGGCCGATCTACTGCAACGTGTGGGACTGATCCAGAAGCGCATCGACCTCGCCGCGGCCCTCGAGCAATCCGAGGCAGCTGCCGATATGTCCTCACTCGAGGATGGGTTCGTCGCTTATGCGAAGTCGTACTCAAAACGCAAGGGCATCTCGTACACCGCGTGGCGCGAGGCCGGCGTCCCCGCGGCAGCTCTCAAGCGCGGAGGAATCAAGCAGATACGCTCTTCGTAAAGCCGCGGTACGCTCGACCGATATGAAGGTCGACCGCTGGTCCCTGGGTCGCATGCAGAATCCCGTACGTGGTTTCCTCCACGGCGCTGCTGCATTTGTCGCGCTGATCGCCGGTTTCGTCCTCATCATCCATGTGCCGACGTTGCCCATGCGAGTCGCCGTGGCGGTTTTTGTCGTCTCCGCCATTGGGCTGTACGTCACGTCCTCGCTGTACCACTCGATCCTGTGGTCAGAAGCGTGGAAAGTGCGTATGCAGCGCATAGACCATTCGATGATCTACGTGCTCATTGCGGGAACGTATACCCCGGCATTACTCGTCGTCCTCGACCCACCATGGAGTTGGGTCGCCCTCGGCGTCGCCTGGGGCATCGTCACGTTTGGGGTCGTGCGGCAGCTCTTCCACCGCGGCAATCAGCAGGCTTTTTCGGTTGCCCTCTCCACCACCCTGGGCTGGCTCGGCGTTCTCCTCGTCTGGCCGTTCATATCGACCCTCGGCTGGTTCCCGTTCGGGATGGTCGTGCTTGGCGGCGCGCTGTACACGGTCGGAATGGTGTTCATGGTGACGAATCGGCCGAAGTTGTGGCCCCGGGTCTTTTCGTACCACGAGGTGTTCCACATCATGGTCGTGATGGCGACGGTCACCCATTTTGTGGTGTTGGCCCGCTACGTGATTCCCAAGGCCTGACTCGGCTGTTTCAGACTCTTTCCGGAATTGCAGGACCGGGAATCCGGATCAGGATGAGGCGGCCTTCTTCGTAGCCACCGTTGTGGAATCCGTATTCCTCACCGGTGTCGACGTGCAAGACATCTCCTGGGGCGATCCGAAAGACGTTGCCTTCGACGCGAAACTCGATCTCACCCGCCAGACAGACGTAGATCCTGTGGATCTTCTCGTTGACCCGAGTGGGCCGGTCCGATCCGACGGGAACCACGACCTCGGCGATCGAACCCTGAGTGAACGGCTCGGGCGTGAGTTCGCGGAGGGTGAACTCTGCGTACTCGAACGGGTCTGCCTCGCTGCGCCTCTTGAGATCCATGAGCGGAATGGTATAGCGGTGTCACCACGACGCGATCTCGTACATGACGCCAGGGAAAGCCGCGAGGAGATCGGCGACCGGAAGGGGCAGAAAGTCGACGAGATCGTCCGCCCGCGAGGGGGGCACCCAGAGCGCCTCGCTCACACCGTCGTCACCACTCGGATCAGGTTCGCCCCCGATGTATTCGGCCGCGAAGGTGATGAAGAGGTCGTGCTTCGCCTCGAAAGGATGGCGCTCGGTTACAAGGAGAATCCCCAGCGGTCGAACGGTGACCGAAGTCTCTTCGAGGGTCTCTCTGACGGCCGCCTCGCGGAATGTCTCACCCGGCTCCACCTTTCCTGCAGGAAAGCTCCATGTCGAGGGGTTGCGCACGATGAGGACGTCACCCGTCTCGGGATGGGGCACGAGAGTCTCGGCGACGTGAACGTAGTCGGGCACGAGAACACGCTAGGGCAGCGGCCCATCGGTTACCGTCATCGCCAACCGAGCAAGGAGATGACGTGGGAGACTTCCTCAAGGCGTTGCTCTTCGCCGCCATTGCGTTCCTGATCTTCACGTTCCCGGCTACCTGGCTGCTGATGTTGTTCCTCGGCAACGTCGGCCTCGAGTTGTCCTATTGGGGCACCTTCCCGATCGGGATCCTGGTGTCCGTGCTCCTCAGCGGAGTCCTCAGCCGCCCCTGGTGAGACAACCAAACGTTCTTGCGTAAGAACTCGGCGATATACGCCGGCTGGTTACGCATGAACGACTAGAGCATCTCACGGAGTTTTCCGACCTGAGCTCGGACCGAATCCGGGGAACCGCCGCCGGGAGTTTGTCGGCCGGCGATGGATTGCCGTGGATCGACAGCGTCGATGTCGTCTGCGACGAACTGTGGGTGAGCGGCGACCAACTCGTCCGAGGTCACGTCGGCGAGTGTTCGATCTGCGGCGTCCAGACGTGCCACAAGAGCTCCGACGGCTTCGTGAGCCCGGCGGAACGGAATACCCCGCTCGACGAGGATCTCAGCGAGATCGAGAGCCCCGATCCAGGGGCCGGGCGGCGGTGGATGGAAGTCCGCCGTCGCCACCAACGCGCCCAATGCGACGATGGACCCCTCGAGCACATCGTCGGCGTGGAACACGGCGCGCTTGTCCTCTTGCAAGTCCCGGTTGTAGGTCAGCGGCAGGCCCTTCTGCAGTGCGAGCAGCGTCGCCACGTCACCGGCCACGGCGGCCGATCGGCCCCGCACCAACTCGGCGATGTCCGGGTTTTTCTTCTGCGGCAAGGCAGACGACCCGGTCGTCAGCTCGTCGCTGAACGTCACCCATCCGAACTCCGTGCTGCTCCACAGAATCAGATCCTCTGACAGTCTCGATAGGTGGATCATCGCCTGAGCCGACACGAAGGCGAACTCGGCGGCGACGTCGCGGCTCCCGACGGCGTCCATCGAGTTGTCGAAGACGGCCTCGAATCCGAGGTGCTCGGCGGTCGCCTCGGGACGCAGCGGCAACGAGCTTCCAGCCGATGCGCCTGCACCGAGCGGCGAAACGTTCGCTCGTCGATGGAGATCGTCGAACCGCGCGGCGTCACGCATGACCATCCAGGCGTATGCCATCAGATGGTGACCGAACGACACCGGTTGAGCCTGCTGCAGATGTGTGTAGGTGACAACAACCAGGTCGGCGAGGTCGTCGGCACGATCGGCCAGCATGGCGGCCAGTGCTCTCAGCTCACCGGCCCGCTTGGTCGCAGACCGACGCAAGTAGAGACACAAATCGAGAGCGACCTGATCGTTGCGGGACCGCCCCGTGTGCAGCTTCCCCGCGGCCTCCCCGATCAGTTCGTACAGGCGCCGCTCGACCGCGCTGTGAACGTCCTCGTCGGTGTCCTCCCACGAGAAGTCACCGGCGATGGATTCGGCGAGGATGGTCTCCAACCCGTCCTTCAACTCAGCCAATTCGCCGTCGTCGACGAGCCCCACCTCGCCGAGCATCGTGACGTGAGCCATGGAACCCTCGACGTCGTCGGCGAGCAGGCGCCGGTCGGCATGTTCGACCGTGTAGTTCCACAGGATGGCCGACGGGTCGGACGAGAACCTCCCCGACCACAAGGGGGCGGATCCCGGGCGCTCGCTACTCACCCTCACCCAATCGCTTCTCGGCGAAGGTCCGTAGCCGCAAGGACTGGAGCCTGATGAATCCGGTGGCGTCGCTCTGGTCGTAGACATCGTCGGCTTCGAAGGTCGCTATGGCCTTGTCGTAGAGGCTCGACGCGTCCGAGCGCCGCCCCTCGACCTGGACCGAGCCCTTGTAGAGCTTCAACCGGGCCTCGCCGCTGACACGACTCTGCACGTCGTCCATGAAGGCCTGGGCAGCCTCTCTCTCGGGGCTGAACCAGAAGCCGTTGTAGACCATCTCCGCGTACCGGTTCGAGAGATCGTCGCGAAGGTGGGCAACCTCCCGATCGAGCGTCAGCGACTCCACCGCACGTTGTCCGTGGTACAGGATCGTGCCCCCCGGTGTCTCGTAGACGCCGCGGCTCTTGATACCCACGAATCTATTCTCGACGATGTCGATGCGGCCGACACCATGGCGCCCGCCGATCTCGTTGAGAATCGTCAGCACATCGACCGGCGCCATGTTGACACCGTTGACGCTCACGGGAACACCCTCGTGATAGCCGATCGTCACGATTTCGGGTTCGTTGGGAGCATCCTCGGGGTCGGCTGTCATTTTGAACATGCCGGGCGGAGGAGCGGTCCACGGATCTTCGAGAACGCCTCCCTCGTACGAGATGTGCAGCAGGTTGGCATCCATTGAGTAGGGCATCTCTTCGGTGACGGGCACGGGAATGCCGTGTTCCTCGGCGTAGGCCACACAGTCGGCGCGGCCTCT
>JAUVPA010000063.1 GCA_030598905.1 Acidimicrobiia bacterium | reverse complement strand
GATCGCCCAGGTTCGTCTCCAGCGAGGTCCGCAGCGGGCCGTCACCGATGAAGATCGTCGGAGCTCGCCCGGCGTAGACCTCCGAGGCGGAGACCACGTTCTGTGGTCCCTTGAGCTCTGTCAGGGCACCCGGGCAGATGACGTAGGTGTCGGGAAGGTCGTACCTGACCCGGATGTTGCCTCCGGCGTCGGGGTGGAACTCGTCCAGATCGATCCCGACGGGGAGCACGAGGAAACGGTCGAGGGGAACGTCGACGATCGGTCGGACCAGCGAGTCGCGAACGTATTCGGTTGTGACGACAAGGCCCGACGCCTCACGAATCGACCTTTCGATGCGCTTCCACAGTTCGTCCGCATAACCACCGTGGTGTCGGGGTTCGATGCCCGTGCCGTGGAGGAAGAGCACGTACGGCGTGCCCGTAGAGGCGGCGTAATCATGGGTGACGACGGCGGGCAGGTTGGCGTGGTGGGCAAAGACGATGTCGATCTCACCGGCAGAGCGGAGAGCCGCATCGTAGGCAGGCAGGTATGACTCGGCCGTTGGAGCGTCCATTGTCGAGACGGCACGTTGACTGTTTCCTCCCGACGGCAGGAACTCGTGCGTTGGGAGCGGCAGATCCTTGATGTCCACGTTGATGTTGTCGAAGCCGATCAGGCTCTGGCGGTTTGCAGCGTGAATGAAGACGATCTCGTGTCCGTGACCGGTCAGCTCTCGGGCGTGCTGCCGGGCGACCTCGCCACTGCCGCGTCCCTCGTTGAGGAGGAGAATGGCGACTCGCATCAGTGACCTCAGTCGCGGAAGTTGACGTACTGCAGAGGGAGCGGATAGTCCAGCGACCGGAGATCTGCGATGACGGTCTGGAGTTCGTCGCGCTTCTTTCCTTGTACACGAAGCTGGTCACCCTGGATCTGCACCTGGACCTTGAGCTTCATGTCGCGGATCTTCTTCGACAAGTCCTTGGCTGCGTCCTGGCTGATGCCTTGGTTGAGGGTGAACACGGCGCGCGTTCGACCGCCTCCGACCTGGGTGGGGGTGCCGCCGCCGAGCGACTTCAACGAGACCTTCCGCTTGACCAGCTTCGTCTTCAACACGTCGACCGCGGCCTCGAGGCGCTGATCGGTCGCCGACTCGACGGCGATGCCTTCTTCGGTCCTCTCAATCGTTGTTTCGGTGCCCTTGAAGTCGTAGCGGTTGACGACCTCGCGCATGGACTGGTCAACCGCATTGCGTACCTCTTGCATGTCTACTTGGGACACGATGTCGAATGTCGGCATGGGCCCAGGGTATCAGTCGGCATACGGGCGCTCGGATGGGCCGCGCCGCACGACGGCGGCCCATACCGTCTCGTAATGATCGCGGTCGTATGGGTCGATGTGGGGCAGGACGAACTCCTCCCAGGCCCGCCGCAGAGGGTCGTCGCTGTCGGCGTACATGTAGAGCCCTGCTGGTACGCGGTCGAGCACCGTGCGAAGGCTCATCGGCGTCTCAACCCTCGTCAGCGCATCACCAGCGGTGAACGAGGCGTTGATTTCGACCGCCAGCTTGATGAGTGCGTCGGCAACGTCGGGAAGCAGGGTCGGATGGCGTTTGTCGAGGATCATCTTGAGATCATCTTCATCTGGGAAGTCCTTCTCCCAGATCACCCAGCGGTCGGCAAACGCTTTGTTGAGGGTCTGTGTGCCCGCATAGTCACGCAGATCCGTCGGATTGAGGGTCCCGAAGACGCGAACGTCGCCACGGAGTCGAACCACCTCGCCCGTCGGCAGCTCGAGCGCCTGGTGGCGGTCGAGGAGACCGTGCAGGGCGAAGAGCGTCTCGGCACCGGCGGCGTTCAGCTCGGAGAGGTTGACGAGAGCGGGACCGCGAAGGGCGCGGGTGATGTCGCCGTCCTCCCAGCGACTCTCGGTGCCACCCTTGCCGTCGCCGTGAAGCTTGACGGATCCGATCAACGTGATGTCGCGGACCTCACCGGTGAGGGGGATCCGGTAGTAGGGGGTGCGCAGATGGGCGGCGAACTGCTCGAGGTCGTGGTCCTTGCCCGTTCCCCTGTGTCCACGAAGTGCGAGGTGGAGCGGCGTGGCGGAGAAGTGCTCACGCCGAATGGCCTCCAGCCGAGCGAGGCGGTAGAGCATTCCGAGATCGACGTAGTAGGGGTCGGGTGTCGGGATGTGCTCGACGCGCAGATCGTGATCCGGCAAGTCCCTCGACACTTCCGCGACTTCCAACTCGACCGGCTTGCCCTCCCCGGCGGGGTCGGCAAAGGTCACCGTTTCAGACATTCGATCTCCTCGTTGTTGTTTCCAGACTCTTGGTACGGCGCTCGCCTGCGTTCGTCCACCAGGTGTCTCCGCCCATCGAAGCAATTGTGCGGTGGAGGGCCGATCGGACACCGTCGACCATGGCCCGTGCCAGATCCTGGGGTCTTTCGACGATTTGATTACGACCATAAGCCGCGGTCACCGTGTCGTCGCCGATCCCGATGCCGAGAACGGTGGCGCCGCCGTGTTCGACGCTGGCCGCCGTGTCAGCCAGAGATTGGACGGAACCACGGGTCATACCGTCCGCGAGAACGACCATGATCCGGTGTGATGCGTTGCGCGCAGCGAGACGCTCGGCTGCATGGGCCAGGTTGAATTCGTCGACGTTCGCCGCCTTGTCGAACATCGATATGGGTGGAGCCGACCCGGGATCACTCCGCACCTCGCGGGTGGCCTCGCGGGGTTGTGATGCCATCCAAAACAAGCCGGCCAGGCTGTCCTCTGCTGAGCGCCACCGGGTGGCGAAGGACTTGAGGAGGTAGTGATTCACGGTTCGCGTGATGCGGTCTGCTGCCCCGCCCTGGCGTTGGCGAAGCGCTCCGGTGGCTTTGCTGCGGCGTTCGTTGTAGCTCGATTCCGTGTCGTTTGGCGCGGCTGCGAAGGCACGGTTGAAGATCGACACTTCAAATTCGATCTGCAGTTCGTCGGCTAGCCGGGCCAGAGTCCACGCACCGAGTGTTGCGGCAGCGAGGGCCCACGGCCCTTTTCTCCCACGCGCCATGTCGCGGGGCTGGAGCATCGACGCCGACCCGTCGACGAGCAGGCTGATCCCGTAGGACCGTCGAGTAGGAAGATCACGGCGCTCGAACATACGCTCGTAGAGACCGGCTCCGAGAAGCAGCGGTGTATACGGCGACAAGTCGCCCGCGTCGAATCCCGAGCGCAGTCCGCGGCGCTGATTGGCAAGGAACAGCGGGTAGAGCTCACCCGAAACACGATGCTGGGCGACGCCCCACTCCGCGGCGGCGGCGGCCAGCAGTTCGCGGCCGTGCGCCGAGAAGCTACGGAATTGCCTTGGAAAATCCGTTACGACCAGTTTGCCGGACTGCCCCGTCGGCAGATACACCGTCGGTGCCATCGAGACACGCATCAGGTGGTCGGTCGCCGGATCGCCTGCGTGTTCGCTGTCTCCTGCCTTGCCTTCCTGGGCGGTCACCTGCATTGCCGCTTGACGCGTCTCCTCATAGGTCTCGCGGTCGGCCAGGGGAGGGGTGACGATGCGGACTGCATCGACGGATTGAGCGATGTTGGCCGAGTCGACCTCCATCTCTGCCCTGCGGCCCGCAGCCGATGTCGCTGCGGCGCCCTCGGTAACCAAACCGTGCATCTTGGCGACCTCGAGCAGCTGAAGAGAGACTGTGCCGACGGACCAAGGGTCTTCGAGTTCCAGGACACGTTCGAGGAACGGCATGGCGTCGTCGAGAGCCAAAGCGACGTGGGGAGAGAGCCGCGGCTGCAAATCGTTGCGCTCGAAGTGGCCGCCGACGATGAGGAAGCAGGCAAGGGCGAACTGGCCGATCGGCCGGGCGTTCGCCATCGCATCCGGGACTGACGATCGGTACAGGTCCGTGAGCACGGAGCCGGCCCCCGGGTAGTAGTCGAAGTTGGTACGTTCCTGACGGGCGTCTTCGACGGACAGGAACAGTGCCTCGCCTGCGGGACCCGCCACCTCTCCCAGCGCGTGGAGGAGAGGAACGGCACGTCGGGACTCGCTCACGGCGTCGCTCTCGAGGAACGGGGGGATGTCGTCCTCACCGTCGAAGAGCATCAATGGGCTGCTGAGCGGCTGTGCCTCTTCGTCTTCTCTCGTCTGATGAGCGCGCCATGCGGCGGGGATCGGCCTCTCCTCGTCGAGGTCGGTTGACATGAGATGAACGACCTCATGGAGCGCAGACGTCAAAGCCACTTCCGTCGGCGTGACGGGTGCGCTGCGTGCGTATGCCGCCTGAAAGACACCGGGATCGATGACAATCTCGCCTGGGCTGGCGGAGGCCGAGGAGCCGAGCCGCACACGGAGATCGTCGTCGTGGGCCATGGCTCTGGCGAACCGGGTCACGGCAGGAGCGACACGCTGGTAACGGGCAACGACTGCCTCGATGGCGCGCTCTTCTGGAGGGAGGATCTCCTGGAGTACGGTTTCGTCTCGTCTACGCATGAACGGCCCATTGTACGGGCGAGTCGGGCGGCTGGATCGGGCCGGTACCGTTGCCCAATGAGTTTGCCCGAAGACGAATTGCAGTGGCGCTTCGACACCGCAGGTGGCCCCGGAGGACAACACGCCAACCGGGCGGCGACGCGAGTCGAGGTGCGCTACGACGTCGCGGCATCGCGTGTGTTCGACGAGTCGGTGAGAGAGCGCGTCATCCGCAACGTCGGGAGCGATGTTGTCGTTGTGACGGTCGATGAGACCCGATCGCAATGGAGGAACCGCCAGATTGCGCTTCGTCGCCTCGAGGAGATCGTCGATCGGGCGGCGCAGCCCGATCCACCGCCCCGCAAGAAGACGAAGCCGTCGCATGCTGCCAAACAAAGGCGCCTAACGGAGAAGAAGAAGCGCTCGCAGACCAAGCAGATGCGCAAGTCGCCCCCGTCCGACGACTGACGATGTGGGCCCCGGAGTGAGCCTCGGCTTTCCCTATCATCGCTTGTCATGCACTACGACCTGACGACGCTGCCCAACGGCTTGCGCGTGATCTCCCAGTACATGGCTTCGGTCCGCTCCGTGGCCATCGGGTGCTGGGTGGACACCGGCAGTCGTGACGAGGTGCCGGTTGAAGCCGGCGCCAGCCACTTTCTGGAGCACCTCTTGTTCAAGGGTTCGGACACCTGGTCGGCTCGGCGGATCAGCGAGTCACTCGATGGCGTCGGCGCCCGGCACAACGCTTTCACCTCGAAGGAGTACACGGCCTTCTGGGCCCGGATGCGTGATGAGGATCTGCCTATGGGCGTGGAGATTCTCGCCGAGATGCTGCAACGTCCGGCGTTTCGCCAGGACGAGATCGATTCGGAGCGCCATGTGGTACTCGAAGAAATCAACATGAACGACGACGACCCGACGGATGTTGCTCATGAGGAGTTCATCGAGGCTTTGTGGAGCGGCCACCCGCTCGCTCCTCCGATCCTCGGCACCCGGGACTCGATCACGGCGATGACCCGAGACACGATTCACGGCTACTGGGGGCGGCGCTACTCGCCGCGGTCCGTCGTTGTTGCGGTGGCTGGAAACATCCAACACTCGGATCTGGTGGCCCTGGTAGGCGAACACTTTTCCGCGTGGGCCGGTACCGAGGTCGATCACACGACCGCGGTCCCGACGGCGAAGGCCTCGATCGGCGTGACTCGTCGCGATACCGAACAAGCGCACCTCGTGTTCGGGAGTACCGCACTCACCAGGGACGACGACCGCCGATACGCCCTCACGGTCGTCGATCACATTCTGGGGAGCGGCATGTCTTCTCGGTTGTTCCAAGAAATCCGAGAGACGCGGGGCCTCGCCTACGCCGTGCACAGTTTTCGGCTTCCTTTCCAGGACACCGGAGCTACTGCCATCTACGTCGGCACGACGCCCAACCAGACGGCAGAGGTCTTGAAGCTGGTGCGCGACGAGCTCGACAAGCTGATGGATCAAGGAATCACGGACGACGAGCTGGAGCGTGCCAAGGGTCACGTCAAGGGTGCTCTGGCCATCTCCCTCGAGGATGCGAACAGCCGAATGAACCGACTGGGTCGCAACGAGGTCACCGGTGTCGAGCATCTATCTGTCGACGAGACCGTTGCCCGCATCGCGGCGGTGACTCCGTCCGACGCCCTCGCCGTTGCCCGGGCCGCATATGCCGGGCCCTACGTGCTTGGTGCCGTCGGGCCCTTCGATGCGGACGATCTCGCCGAATTCGTCGCCTGAACGCGGCTAACGGTACGGGCCGATCCGGCCGATACTGTCGGTTACACACCCCCGGGGGGCTTTATGCGTAAGACGTCGGCGATTTTGATGATTGCTGTGGCCATGACCGTTGCCGCCTGTGCCCAGCCTGCGGCCGAGGACGGCGACCCGCAACCGGGCGTCACTCTGCGCTACGGCCTTGGCGTAGGTGAGAGCTACACCTACGCGAGTGGCTTCGCTGTGGACATGACCACAGAGTTCAATGGAATGCCGGAAGGTGAGATCCCGGAAGGTCCGATGTCGATGGAGATGTCGGCATCGCTGGTCACCAGTTACGACGTAACCGAGGGTCCCGAACCGGGCACGTACACCGTCACCGCCACGTACGAGGGCCTGGACGGCCTCGACATGACGCTGCAGACCGGAGACGAGGAGATCACCTTCGGAGAGGACGACATCGAGGGGCTGGGTAATGGTGAGATTCCATTGCCGGCCGACGGCGTCGAGTTCGTGGTCGACGACACGGGCCAGATCCTGGCGCTCGACGTGGACGGTGCGGAGATCCCGATGAGTGCCCTCGGCGCCCAGGGTATGAGTTCGATGGGGGGCCAAATGCCGTTCATCGGACCGGAGATGGCTCCCGGTGACGTGAACGTCGGTGATTCTTGGACTTCGGAATGGACTGCGGAGTTGTTCCCGGGCCAGGATCTGTCGTTCGCTGCCACCAGCACCTTGACTGCGGTCGAGACCATCGACGGAGTCGAGTTGTACGTCATCGAGACGACGACCACGAGTGAAGTGTTCGAGCTCGACCTCGGCGACCTCCTCGGCGGCCTCGGCGAAGACCTCGGCGCCGACGACGCCGACATCGGCGGCTTCGAGTTGAAGATGACGATGGAACAGGCTCCAACGGAGACGACGGTCTGGTTCGATCCGGCTCGAGGCATCACCGTTCGTCAGACCTTCAGCGGCGGGACGAATCTCGGCATGTCCTTCAGCGGAGACGGCGAATCAGGTGACGTCACCATGACGATGGTCACGAGCGGCGAGATGGAGTTGCTGGGCTGACGGCTCAGTTGAGGGCCGAGGCGAGCTGCTTGCGGTACGCCGCGGTGAGCGGATGTTCGTCCCCGAGCACCCCGAAGATATCGACCATGGCCTGACGAGCAGCTTCCTTGCCGGCGGCGCGGTTGCGCACGACGACGAGGAAGTGATCGAGAGCCGGCTCGTACTCGCTGCGCCCGGCAAGAGCCTTGGCGAATTCGAGTCTCGCAATGTCGTCATCGGGTTCGGAAGACACGCGCGATTCGAGCAAGGTCAGGTCGTTACCTACGGATGCCTTGAGTCGAGCGGCAGATTGCAGGCGCTCGACTTCGGCATCGGGGGCGAGCTTGCCGAGCACGATGAGCGCCTCGTCGGTTTCGCCTCGATCGATCAACAGGGAAGCGAGGCTGGTGCCGGCATCGATGTGGTCCGGTGTTTGGGCGAGAGCCTGGCGAAACAGATGTTCTGCCGTGGTGGCATCCCCGTCGATTCTCGCGGTGCGCGCCTGGTCGACCATCAGATCGACCTCCGTCGGCAACACGGCATCGACGAACTGGCGAACGGCTTGTTCGGGGTACGCCCCGGTGAATCGGGATACTTCTTTGCCGTCCCTGAAGGCCACGACCGTCGGGATGCTCTGCACGCGGAACTGGGCGGATAGAGCTTGGTTGGCGTCGACGTCGACCTTGGCCAAGGCGAAAGCGCCGCCGTAGTCGCCGGCAACACTCTCCAGGAGCGGTCCGAGTACCTTGCACGGGCCACACCACTCGGCCCAGAAGTCGACAACAACGGGTACTTCTCTGCTCCTCTGGAGCACTGCGGTTTGGAAGTCTTCTTCGGTGACGTCCTTGACGTGAGGAGAGGCCACGTAACCTCCGATATCCTGGGCCGGGAAGAGGCTACTCGGGTGCTCCGTGCTAGCGTCCGATCCCATGGAACAAAGACCCGACGCACCTTTCGGGACCGTCCTCACCGCGGTGATCACACCCTTCGCGGAGGACGGTTCTGTTGATTACGGAACCTTCTGGCGACTTACGAGGCACCTCTCCGAACACGGCTCGGACGGCATCGTTGTTGGTGGAACGACCGGCGAGGCACCGACACTCTCGAAGGTCGAGAAGATCGCGTTGTTCAAAGCAGCGGTCGACGCCGTCGGTGACCGAATGACGGTCGTCGCGGGGACCGGCACGTACGACACACGCCAATCGATCGAGCTCTCCGAACGGGCCGCCGAGTCGGGATGTGACGGCCTCATGGCCGTTACGCCCTATTACTCGCGGCCTCCGCAACGAGGTCTCGTTCGCCACTTCCGTGCCATCGCCGACGCGACCGATCTGCCAACGATGCTCTACAACATCCCGAGTCGGACGGCGACCCGGATCGAGATCGACACGCTTGAGAAGCTCGCCGATCACCCGAGAATCGTCGCGGTCAAGGATGCCGTCGACGATATCGAGTGGACACGCACCGAAATCGAGCATCTTCCCGAGGGATTCGCCGTCTATAGCGGAT
>JAUVPA010000064.1 GCA_030598905.1 Acidimicrobiia bacterium | reverse complement strand
GAGCGGCGGGCCGGTTCAACCTCAAGGGTCTGAGCCGGGCGCTGGCCGATTTGTCGTCGCAGCGAACAATCGCCAAGCGCGATCTCTACGTCGGTGTCGCCCACTTCTTGGTGTTCTGGGGATTCATCGTATTGACGATCGGCACCGCGATCATCGCGATCGACGAGGACATCATCGGCTTCCTCCTCGACAAGCCGCAGTGGCAGTTCTGGCACGGGGCTTTCTACGTCGGATACTCGCTCGTGCTCGATGTCTTCGCGATCGGATTCATCGTTGGTCTCGTCATGCTCGCCTATCGGAGGCGTCGTCGGCCGTTTCGCCTCGACTACGAGCGGGTCGACCGAGATGATGCCGAATACGACCGCCGCGGCTACTCGTTGGACGACCGCGTGTTTCTCGCCATCCTTGTGTTCCTCGGCGTCACCGGCTTCCTGCTCGAGGGCTTCCGGATCGCAGCAAGCGACTTTCCTTCGTTCGAAGTCGTGTCCATCGCAGGATGGACAGTTGCGTTGATGACCTCAGGCCTGGGGGAGTCGGCCAACGACACTGCACGTGTCGTGACCTGGTGGATCCACGCCGCGGCGGCGCTTGCGTTCGTCGCCTATATCCCGTACTCGAAGGCGATGCACATCGTCCTCGACGCTGCCGATCTCTTGTTCACCGATCAGGGATCCGCCCGCTCTCTCCCTGATGTCGCCGAGACAACGTCCCCCGGATACCCAACGCTTGCATCGTTCTCGTGGAAGGAGTTCCTCGTCTTCGATGCCTGCACCAAATGCGGCCGTTGCCATGAGGTGTGCCCGGCGCGAACCTCAGGGGCGCCGCTCTCGCCACGCGACCTCATCCTCGATCTGCGCGAGGCCGCCGATGAACAGGCAACCATCCGCCTCTGGTACGGACCCGGCGCCCAGCCACGGTTTCGAGACGCTACGGAGGTCGCCGGTTCGGTGATCGCAACCGACACGCTCTGGGCGTGCACCACATGCATGGCCTGCATGGAGGTGTGTCCGGTCGGGATCGAGCATGTGCCGACCATCGTCGAGCTGCGTCGGCGGCTGGTCGACGTCGGCGACGTCGAACCAGGACTACAGAGCGCGTTCCAGTCGCTGGCACGCGGCGGCAATAGCTTCGGCAAGTCTGCCAAGCAGCGTGCCCGGTGGACCAAGGGCCTCGACTTCACCGTCAAGGACGTTCGCAAGGAGCCCGCGGAACATCTCTGGTTCGTCGGGGATCAGGCCGCTTTCGACCCAAGAGCCAGCGAGGTGTCACGGACTGTCGCCCAGTTGCTGCATCGTGCGGACGTCGACTTCGGGCTGCTGTACGACGGCGAGCGCAACTCAGGCAACGACGTCAGACGAACGGGCGAAGAAGGCTTGTTCGAAATGCTCCGCGACCAGAACCGGGACGCCTTCGACGAAGCGACATTCGAGCGGATCTTCACGACCGACCCCCACTCGCTCAACACGCTCCACAACGAGTACGACCTCGAACAGCCGGTTGTGCACTACACACAGCTGCTCGACGAGCTGGTTCGCTCCGGGAGGCTGCCGTTGATGCAGCTCGAGGGAAGGGCTACTTATCACGACCCTTGTTACCTCGGGCGGTACGCCGACGAGTTCGAAGCTCCTCGCCGGCTCATTCGGGCGACGGGACTCGACCTCGTTGAGATGGGTCGCTGTCGGGAGAACTCGTTTTGTTGCGGCGCCGGAGGGGGACGAATCTGGATGGATGATTCTGGACTGGCTGAGCGTCCCTCCGAGAACCGCATCCGTGAGGCCGTCGCCCTCGGCGATGATGTGCGATTCTTCGTGGTGGCGTGTCCGAAAGACCTGGTGATGTACTCCGACGCCGTGAAGACGACCGGGAATGAAAACCGGCTCGAAGTGGTCGACGTCGCCCAGCTCCTCGAGCGGGCGCTCGAGACGGAGGGCGCTCTTGTCGGCTGACAACCCCACTCCGCTCACGATCGGCCGTGTGCCACCGCAGAACCGTCCCGGTGAGCTGACCAAGCCAGGCGATTCGGCAGAACAGATGGGACGTAGCGTTGCCGGGATGCTTCGGCACCTGATAGCGGTTCTCGATCGTGAGGATCGGCTCGAATCCGGGACCGGTGAATGGCTCACAGAGTTCCGCGCCGGCGGAGATGCCCGAATCGCTTCCGTCCGCGAGGGGGTGCTTCGGGCCTTGCGCTTGGCCGGGGACGGCACCAACTTTCGCATCCTCGAAGAGTTGGCGGCTTCGGAAAGTGTGACACGCTCTCGTCTTGCTGAACGGCTCGGACTGACCGAACTCAGTGTGAGTGAGCGAGTCGGGGATCTCGTCTCCGCTGGACTCGCGGTCAAGGTGTCCGAAGCGAACCAGATCACGGGAACATCGGCGGGCTTGGCTCTCACCGAGTGGGTCCATCGCGCCGCGGCTGCTGGGGCTGCGACACTCGATGGTGACTTGTGATGACATGTCCATATTGCGACTTCGCCGCGGCCCGTCACCAACTTCACGCTCACTTGACCGACGAGCACGCCGACCGGTGCCGAACGTCGGAGTCCTGGGGCAAGCGCCACTACGAGCTGGAATGCCCCGACTGCGCCTTTGTGATCAGGCGTCAGATCAAACCTCGACTCCAAGATCCCACATTCCTCGAGGAGTACGCACGCGAGATACGACTCGTCGCATTCGACATGTTTCTGTATCACTGGGAGAGCGAACACGAGCGGGAGGAAGCCGGTGCCTGAGATCCGTGGCTGCAACATTCCGGACGACGTGTATTACTGGCCGGAGAAACATGTGTGGTGCCGCCCCGAGGCGGACGGAACGGTCACCGTCGGCGTGACGGACGTCGCGCAGGACCTGGCGCACAAGATCATCTCGGCCATGCCAAAGGGCGAGGGCCGCCCCGCCAAGCGCGGACGGAGCCTCGGCACAGTGGAGAGCAGCAAATGGGTGGGCCCGGTCACGTGCCCTGTCGACGGTCGGGTTGTCGAAGCGAATCCCCTCATGACATCCGATCCGGGTGTCATCAACCGGGATCCGTACGGCGAGGGCTGGTTTGTGCGGATTGAGCCAGACGATTGGGCGGCGGCCGCCGGGGAGCTGGTCACCGGCGATGAAGGTGTTGCCGCGTACGAAGCGTTCCTCGCCTCCGAAGGCATCGAGTGTGGCGAGGCAGCGTGACTGTCTACAGGGGATGTCACCTTCCCGATGATCGGGCCTACGACATCGAGGGAGACTTGTGGGTGCGCATGGAGGGCGACGTCGCCCGGCTCGGGATGACCGACGTCGCACAGACCCGCATGGGCAAGATGGTGTCGATCCTGTTCAAGCGACCGGGTCGGCGGGTGAAGGCAGGAGGCTCGGTGGCGACTGCGGAGAGCGCCAAATGGGTTGGCCCGATCCACTCGCCGTTCGACGGCGAGATCGTCGAACCCAACACGGAGGCTTTCGACGCGGACATCCTCATCGCCAACCGCGATCCCTACGAAGCCGGCTGGATCACCATCGTCCGTCCCGATGACGCGAGCGAGCCGCACCGCCCCCTATTGGAAGCCGACGACGCCGTTGCCGCATACATGGAACGGATCGACGACCTCGACGTCAGTTGCTTCCGGTGCGCTGATTGAGCCGATGAGCTCTGAAACCCTCCGCGTGATCGACTTTGGGCGAGTGTCGCCGCTGCGCTCCCAAACTCTGTGGCACGCCATCGCCCACGGCGTGTCCCCAGGCGATCCTCCGACGCTTTCCCTGATGGAAACCGATTCGCCTTACGTATCGATCGGGTTCCATCGACGTCTCGACGAGGTGGATCGGGAGGAGTGCCAACGCTCAGGAATTCCGATCTACCGGCGAATGGTCGGCGGTGGGCCCGTGTATGTCGACGACGGGCAGCTGCTGTTCCAGATCACTTTGCCGGTCGCCGAAACATCGCCGGTTCGATCTCGAGCCGTGCGAGCCCTGCTGGAGCCCGCCGTCGACACATTCCGTGCCGTCGGCATCGATGCAGTCCTCGAAGACGGAGGAGACGTCGTGGTCGGGGACCGCAAGGTCTGCGGCCACGGAGCGGGGCAGATCGAACAGGCCGTCGTGATGGTGGGCAACCTCATCACCAAATTCGACCACCACACCGCCGCTCGCATCATGGCGGTTCCCGATGAACTGGCACGAGCGGAATTGGAAGAGCTGATGCGACGATATGTGGTTGCCACACCGATCGATCGGAAGACGTTCGCAGCTGCCCTCATGCATTCCTACACCTCAGCGCTCGGCCTAGAAGCTGCCGGAGGTGCACTCAACGACGAGGAGGAACGGATCCTCGAGGACCTCGACGCACAATTCGTCGAGGACGAGTGGCTTTCCGGTTCGACTCGGCCGCCTCCGTCCACGTGGCAGGTCAAGGTCAAGGCCGGTGTGGTTCTGGCCCACGCCACGTCGGGAGGCAGCACCGCTTGTGTGGGTCTGGCATCCGGGCGAATCATCCGAGTGCGGCTCACCGATCCCGCCCTCAACGGCACCGCCCCGCATTGGGAGAAGGCCGTGAACGGCCTCAGCCCGGCTCAAGGAATCGAAGTGCTCAACGGCGCCGGCTTGGCGCGGTTGTCGAAGCTGTTCGAAGACATCGATGCGGTTACAAGTACGTGACCAACGACGGGAGGGATTCGAGATGACCGATCAGACCGTGAGCGGCTTTGCCGTACGGACCGACCTGGCATACGACCTCGACAACCACATGTGGGTCGACGTGCGCGAGTCTGGGCACGCTCGCATCGGGATGGATGCTCTCGGTCTCGAAACCTCCGGCACCCTGGCACAACTGGCGTTTTCGACCGATGACGAGTTTGTCCGCGGAGAGCCGTTTGGGACCCTCGAGGCGGAGAAGTTCGTCGGCCCCTTGATTGCTCCGCTGTCCGGGCGCACCGTTGCCGTGAACGGGGCCGTTTCCGCGGATCCGGGACTCGTCGAACGCGATCCGTACGGTGCCGGGTGGTTCGTCGAGATCGAGCCGACGAATCTCGACGAGGAGCTTCCGTTTCTCATCCGCGATGAGGCGGATATTCTCGAGAGATTCGAGCGAAAGGTGCGCCAGTACCGCATCGAGGGGGTGCTCGCCGAATGACGACACAGATCGACGAAACACGCGGCTTCGCCATCAGACGCTCCCACTTCGATGACACGATTGAGTTCTACGCACCGGGGTTGAAGCGGTGGGAGACCACCGAGTGGAAGCCGATCAACCCACGACGTTTCCTCCCTGTATCGGTGACAGGCGGCGCCTGTGCACTTCAGTGTGATCACTGCCGCGCCAACGTGCTCAAGGGAATGATCTCGGTGCGAGCCGAGGAGAACCTCTTCGAACTCGCCACGCGTATGAAAGCCGAGGGAACGGAGGGCATCCTCGTCTCCGGCGGTTCGTTGAAGAGCGGGGAAGTGCCCCTCTCCCGGCACCTCGATCACATCGCCCGGATTCGCGATGAGCTGGGAATGAAGGTCGTCGTCCACTCCGGAGTTGTTGCCCCAGACACCGCCGAGGGGCTCGCCCGTGTCGGCGTCGACGGTGTCATGCTCGACGTCATCGGGGCCGACGAGACGATCCATGACGTGTATCACCTCGACCTCACCACCGCCGACTTCGAGCGCTCGCTTGCGATACTCGCCGAACACGAACTCCGCATCATTCCCCACATCGTTCTCGGTATGCATTACGGCGAGTTCCTCGGTGAACACAACGCCCTCGAGATGATCGCCCGCTACCCGGTGTCGACGCTGATCATCGTTGTTCTCGTTCCCTTGACGGGCACACCGATGCAGCACATCCCGCCACCGCCGGTCGACGAGTGCGTCGCGTTCTTTGAACTGGCTCGAGCCGCGATGCCGAACACCAAGATCAACCTCGGTTGCGGGCGACCTATGGGCGCCGAAAAAGTGGCGCTCGACTGGGGTGCGATCGATCACGGACTCAACGGCATCGCATATCCCGCCGAGGGCGCCATTGCCTACGCCGAGTCTCGTGGGCTCGAGGCGAAGCTATACGAGTACTGCTGCTCTTTGACCTGGGTCGGCGATGGAGGGGCGGGCTACCGCCAGGTGAGCTTGACGCCGCCGGTCTTGGCGGGAGAGGGGGTCCGATGACTGTGTGGAGGTACCTCGCCGATGATGGCGCCGGAGCGGCCGAGGGCCTGGCCCTCGACGAGGCGTTGATGGCGGCACACGGCCGCAATGCGGAACCGGCCCCGCCGGTGTTGCGCCTCTACACCTACGCCGACCACGCCGCATTGTGTGGCCGCTTCCAGCATCTCGAAGCCGAGATCGACATCGACGCCTGCGAGCGCACCGGAACGACATTCAATCGACGCCCAACGGGCGGCGGCGCCATCGTGATGGGATCCGGGCAGCTCGGGGTCGCGGTCACGACTGCTGCGCATGTCGATGAATCCCCGAAAGCCGCGCTGTTGCGGTTCTCCGAAGGCATCACGGCAGGGCTCGCCAAGCTCGGCATCGAGGCCACATTCGGTGGCAAGAACGACCTCAAGGTCGGCGACCGCACGATCGCCGGGCTGGGCCTGTATCTGGATGGAGACGGGGGTGTGTTGTTCCATGCCAGTGTGCTGGCCGACCTCGACGTTCGGTTCATGCTGGACGTGCTCGACATTCCGGCAGCCAAACTCGGGGACAGGGCCGTCGCGGCTGTCGAATCGAGGGTTACGACGATTACTCGGGAGATGGGCGAGTCGTGGAACGGCCCCCTGCTGCGCGAGGCAGTGGCATTCGGGTTCACGGACGCGCTCGGTATTGAGCTGCAGGCCTCAGAGCCCACAGGCGAAGAGGCCGCGATCGCCGGTGCCCTGGTTCGCGACAAGTACGCCACGAACGATTGGCTCTACGCGAGAACGCCCCAGGCCGACGCGACGGCGACATCACTCCTCAAGACGCCGGCAGGTCTGGTGCGTCTCTATGTGGCACTCCAAGGGGACACCATCAAGAGCGCGCTTTTCACCGGGGATTTCAACGACATTCCGGACCCGATCGCGGCCTTCGAGGACGAGCTGAAATGGTCCCGCCTTGGCCGTGGTGCCGTTGAGGCGGCTGGAGCGAGAGCGTTTCGCGACGGCACCGGTCTCGAGGTTGACGCCGAGGTGATCGTCGAGATGGTGCTGTCCGCGGGGGAGCGGGCCCAACGGCGCGAAACCGTCGCCGCACCGGCTCGCGACGGCTCGTGTTATTTCCCGGATCAGGAGGTCTCGGCATGACCATGGCATCGCAACGAAAGCTGCTGCCTCTCGTCGACGACCACAACAAGCGGCAGAGTCCCGACTGGGTGCGCATCTCGATGGCGAGCGCGCTGGCCTTGCGCTATCAGTCGGGGCGTTTCAACCGAGAGTTCGACTTCGGCGGGATCAACCTCCTGCTCAATTACGCCTCGGGGTGCCGCTCCGACTGCAGCTATTGCGGCTTGGCGCGGACCAGACCCGGCGATTACGAAGACAAGTCATTCATCCGTGTCGAGTGGCCTCTCGTGGAGACAGACGACCTTGTAGATCGCATGGCGAAGTACGAGGACGGACTCACCCGGTTGTGCATCTCGATGGTGACCCACGGCCGCGCCTACCGCGACACCTTCGAGATCACCCGTCGGATTCGGTCCAAGGTGGCCACAGCCCTGTCGATCCTCGTGGCGCCCCCAACGCTCAATCGAGAACGCCTCGAGACGTTCAAAGAGCTCGGTGTCGACATGATCGGCATCGGGATCGATGCGGTCACCGAGGATCTGTTCCGCAGGCACCGCACCGATGTGCCGTCGGGCGGCGGCTTGAGCTGGGAGAAGTACTGGGAGATCGTCAACGACTCGCGGGATATCTTCGGGCCCTGGAAGGTCAACTGCCACACGTTGGTGGGCCTGGGCGAGACCGATCACGACATGATCAGCCTCTTCATCGAGCTGTGCGATCGACAGATCTTTCCCTACCTGTTCTGCTTCAACCCTGAGCCCGATTCGCGAATGGGGGCTGAACCCAAGGCGCCGATCTCGCGATGGCGGAGAATCCAGCTCGCCAAACATCTCATCGAGACGGAGGGCCTGCGGTGGGAGCACTTCTCGTTCGACGACGAAGGGTCGCTGACGAAGGTCAAGGACGTCGAGCCGTTCGGCGGCGTGGTTGAGCGTGCCGTCGAATCCGGGATTCCGTTCATGACCGATGGGTGCCCGGGGCCCGACGGCGAACCCGGTTGCACGCGACCATACGGTTCGTATCGCCCGTCCGAAGCCATGCGCGACTATCCCTTCCTCCCCAACGAGAATGACCGGACCGTCATCCGTGACGAGATGGCACTTCACGAGATCTACCCGGGTATGGCCACCTCCTGATGAACCTGGTCGCCGTGACCAGTGACGGCCTGACGTTGCGCAACGCCGCGCGTCTCGCCGGCGAACTGGACCTCGACCTCGTCCAGACGGTCTCGCTCGCCGAGGTCGCCGATACAGAGCCGCCGGCCGCTGTCCTGATCGACCTCGAGGCGGACGACGGGCTCGGTGTCGTCTCGGAGGCAAAGGATCGATGGCCTCAGGCCATGGCTATTGGTTTGGTCACGATGCCGGGGAATGAGGTCTGGAAGCGAGCCGAACGCGCCGGCTGCGACCTCGTCACGACGAGGGGAGCTCTCGCCAAAGCGGCGTCGACGAAGCTGACGAATTGGATTAGAGAGCCCGGCGGTCGGCGGCT
>JAUVPA010000068.1 GCA_030598905.1 Acidimicrobiia bacterium | reverse complement strand
ATGTAACACGTGTTGTCGACGCCGGTGTCCTTGCGCACCTGGCGGATGGCCTCGAGAAACGGAAGGCTCTCGATGTCGCCGACGGTCCCACCCACTTCGGTGATGACGACGTCGACATCTTCGTCTTGGCCGAGCTTTCTGATTCTCGCTTTGATTTCGTTGGTGATGTGGGGAATCACCTGAACCGTGGCTCCGAGATAGTCGCCACGTCGTTCCTTGCGGATTACCGAACGGTAGATAGATCCCGTTGTGACGTTGGAGTCGCGGGTGAGGTTCTCGCCGGTGAATCGCTCGTAGTGGCCGAGGTCCAGGTCGGTCTCGCCACCGTCGTCGGTGACGTATACCTCCCCGTGTTCGAACGGGTTCATCGTTCCCGGATCGACGTTGATGTACGGATCCAGCTTCTGCAGCACGACCCGCAAGCCACGAGCTTTGAGTAGGCGTCCGAGGGAAGCGGACGTAATGCCCTTCCCCAGACTCGAAGTCACCCCACCGGTGACGAAAACGTGCTTGGTCACGGCAGCCCTTCGCCTCGGAAGGCCGCATCATAAGTCATGGACGCACAGTTATCCGCTACCAGTTCCTGAATGGGCAAGATCGAGGAGCTCGGCGGCATGCTCCTTGCCTCGCTCGCTATCGGGAAGACCGGCGAGCATGCGTGAGATTTCCTCGAGGCGGCCCTCACCTTCGACGCGGTGCACCGAGGCAACTGTTCCCGACCGCTCGACCACGAAGTGCTCATTCGCAAATGCAGCAACCTGGGGAAGGTGCGTGACGCACAGAACCTGGCGATCCCCGGCGAGTGATGCGAGCTTCTCGCCGAGAGCGAGCGCAATCTGACCGCCCACGCCGGCGTCGATCTCATCGAAGGCCACCGTGGCGGCATCAGCAGCGGTCGTCGCCAACCTCAGAGCGAGGACGATTCTGCTCAACTCTCCCCCGGAGGCAACGCGCGCCAGCGGTCCGGGACGCAATGAACGGTCCGAGGCGAATCGCAGTGTGGGTGAGTCGGCGCCGAAAGGACCCGGATCGATGCTCTCCACAACAAGTTCGAGAACCGGATTGGAGAATCCGAGCTCTTCGAGATGCCCGAGTGCGTGCTTGACGATGCCGCCCGACGTTGCCGTCCTCGCCATGTGTAGATCGCGGCCCACGTCGACGACACGTTGCTCTGTTGCGACGACTTCTGTTGCGAGATCCTCCGCTCGATCCAGAAGCTCGTCGAGCTCAGTTGCGCGAACGGCAGCAGCCGATCCGAACTCGAGGACGGCATCGAGATCGTCCCCATACTTGCGTTTGAGGTCGCCGAGCAAAGCCAGGCGGTGCTCGACCAGGGAGAGAGCCGCAGGATCGCGAGCGATCGAACTCGCGAGTTTGCCTATCTCGCTCTCCGAGTGGGCCGCCAACGTGGCCACCTCTTCCAGGTCTTCGACGAGGGGCGCAAGAGAGGAGTCGATCCGCGCTGCCATCTGCAGCTCGCGGATGGCGAGGTCGAGAGCCGCTGCGACCCCATCTTCACCCATCGCACCCATAGCGGAGTTGAGGTGCTCTCCAAGGGCCTCTCCGTAGCGGAGTCGTGTGGCTCGTTGGTCGAGCTCCGCGTCGGAGCCCGCCGCGAATCCGGCACCCGCGATTTCGTCGGCTTGAAACCGGGCCATCTCCCGTTCCCTCTCGAGAGCGTGTCGGTCCCCGCCGAGAGCCTCCTGCTGGCTCCGGAGCATCTCGAGGTGGGACCACGCTTCTCGGTAACGATCGAGTGCGTCCGCTCCTTCAGCATCGAGGGCACCGTCTATCAATCGTCGTAGGCCCGCTCGATCCGAAAGAGCGATGTGATCGTGTTGGCCGACGATCTCGATCTTGGTTCCGACAGTCTCTGCGAGTCGCTTGGCCGTCGCCAGGGAGCCATCGACGTAGGCTCGCGACCTCTGCTCGGTGACGCGTCGCATAAGGACGATCTCACCGTCGACACCGTCCAGCCGTCCCTCGACGATTGTCTCACTTCCTGCGGGTCCAATGAGATCGCGAGAGGAGAGATCCCCGCGCAAGAGCCGCAATGCACCCAACAAGAGGGTCTTGCCCGCACCGGTTTCGCCGGTGATGACCGTGAAACCCGGGCCCAACTCGAGGCGCGCCTCGGCGATCAAAGCCAGGTTCTCGACACGAAATTCGTCAAGCATGTTCGAGGCCGAACTGGTGGCGCACTGCCGTTGGGAAGGGGTGGCGGCCGAGTGTCAGGAAGCGGGCTCGGACATCGCTGCGGGAAATGAGAACGGCTTCGCCGGGCCCGACCTGCGAGCGTTCTCTGCCGTCGACGTTGACGCGACCGGGCCGATTGATATCTACACGTAGGGTCACCGTCGTCGCGGCAGAGAGCACGAGCGAACGCGACAACAAGCTGTGCGGGGCCACGGGAGTGAGGACCATCGCCTCGACATCGGGATCGACGACGGGCCCGCCGGCGGAGAGCGAGTACGCAGTAGAACCCACCGGAGTGGCGACGATGATCCCGTCGGTCCGGTAGCTGGCAAAGTCGTGGCCGTCGATCTTCACGGCAATTTCGATCATTCGCTCACTCTGGGCCTTCTCGACAACGGCGTCGTTGACGGCGATGGTGCGAACGCCGTCGTGCTCCACCTCGATCGTCATGCGCTCGACGATCTCGAGCCGGTCTTCGGCGAGAGCGGTGGCCAGGGCGTCAACCTCGCCCACCTCGAACTCGGCGAGATAACCGACCCGCCCGAGGTTGACGCCGGCGATGGGAAGACCAAGGGGCATCGCGATGGCTGCCGCCTGTAGAACGGTGCCATCGCCACCGACTCCGATCAACGCGTCCAACTCTTCGGGTGACTCGTCCGTTACGTTGACTGCGGTGACACCCCAACCGCCGAGAGAGTCCTTCAGCCGTTCGCCCGCCTCCGTAGCTTGCGGGTTTTCGACGTTGACGACCAGTCCGATGGCTTTCATGCGGGGACCTCGGCAAGGGCGTCGACTTCGGCGTCGACGACGGTCGGCTCTCCGACCGTTCCGTGAATGAGGAACTCAACGTTTCCCATCGCTCCCGTGATCGGAGAGGTGCACATTCCCACTACTCCCACTCCGGCATGGTCCAGTGCCTCGATCACGGATCGAACGGCTTCCGCTCTGTGGGCTCGATCGGTCACAACCCCTCCTCTCGGCACTCGATCTCGTCCGACCTCGAACTGCGGCTTCACGAGCAGGACCCAATCCGTCCCCTCTGCACCCGCTGCCGCGAGCTGGACTGCCAAGGTTCGCAGCGAGATGAAAGACACGTCGCCGACCACAACATCGAACGGGGCGCCCAGGAGTGCAAGATCCGCGGAACGGATGTTGGTGCGCTCGGCGACACGGACCCGCCCATCGTTTCGCAGCCGCCAGTCGAGCTGTCCGTAACCCACGTCGACGGCCACCACTGATTCAGCACCCCGTTGAAGAAGGCAGTCGGTGAACCCGCCCGTCGAAGCGCCGACGTCGACGGCCCGCCTGCCGGCGACGCCAACGTTGAACTCGTCCAGAGCATGGTCCAGTTTCAAGCCACCACGGCTCACGAACCGGCGGTCCTCGGCCGCCACGTGCACATCGTCCGTCGGGGCGACGAGGGTGTTCGCTTTCGGGGCGACAACACCCCCGACGCGTACATTGCCTGCGGCGATGGCGCGCTGCGCCGCCGTCCGGCTCTCCGCCATGTGGCGCCGAACGAGTTCCACATCGAGGCGGCGCCTGGTCAGGTCACGTCCTCCTCGGCGTCGTCCAGCTGCCCCTGGAGGTCCTCGGCGATTCTCTCGGCCACCTCAGGCGCTTCAGCAGGATCGGTGTTCCTCAATTCTTCGGTTGTGCTCGGGTCACTTGCGGCCGATTCGTCGGGCGCAAATCCAGTGTTGGGGTCCCCTTCGCGAGGGCGCGTATCATCCATGGCATCATTATCGCCGGACCGGCGGACGGAGCGGGCTCATGATCCCCATCCGCGATATCAACCCAACCCGGACGAAGCCACTGATCACGGTGGTTCTGATCGTGATCAACATCGCGGTCTACTTTCTTCTCCAGCCCACAGGAGATCCCGAGGCCGAGGCTCTCTTCCTCTACGAGAACGCGGTGATCGCGTGCGAAGTGACCGAGGGCAGTCCGATAACGATCGAAGAGATCAGGTCGTTCCGTTGTGGCAGCGATGCCGGGACCGAGCCTTTCCCAGCGAAGAACGTCTACCTCGCGGCGTTCGTGTCGATGTTCCTGCATGGCGGGGTGTTCCACGTTTTCTCCAATATGTGGTTCCTGTGGATTTTTGGGAACAACATCGAAGAGGCCTTCGGTCCGGTTGCATACCTCGCCCTGTATGTCGCAGCGGGTCTCGTGGCAACAATCGGTTTTGTACTCTTCAACAGTGGATCGACTGTTCCGCTGGTCGGTGCATCCGGTGCGGTCGCCGGTGTATTGGGCGCGTACGCCCTCCTCTTTCCGCGTCACCGCGTGCTGTCGCTCGTTTTTGTTGTGTTCGTTCCCATTCCGGCGATGGTCTTCCTGGCTTTCTGGTTTTTCAGCCAGTTCGCCATCCCGAGCGAAGCTGTTGCCTGGGAGGCACACGTTGTGGGATTCATATTTGGCCTCGGCGTGGCCCTCGTGTTCAGAGACAGGCTCCGCGACAGACTTACCAGAATCCACGCACCGCCAGACATTCCCTTCTAGTGGGCGACAGACAGCTAGGGAAGGATGGCGGGAAGGTCGGCGACCGATTCGATCGTGATGTCGGCGAGGTCTGTGACTGATTCGACTTCGCGGCGGGTCGTGACTCCGGTGAGCACGAGCACACGTAGCCATCCCTCCGCCTGGGCCATGGCGAGATCGGTCTCGGGTCGATCACCTACGACCCAAGCCGATCCTTCGCCGATCAGCGAGCGGACGAGTGAGCGCATCGGCTGGTAGGGCTTGCCACAGACCTCGGGTGCCGCCCCCGTTGCCTCCTGCACGGCGGCTGCGATTGCACCGCCGCCGGGGTACAAGCCCTCGGGCGTCGGGTATGTGGAGTCCACGTTCGTCGCGACGAACCGCGCCCCGGCCCCAACAGCAAGCACGGCGTCGGCGAGTCGCCGATACGAGAGGTCTCGATCGAGGCCGACCACGACCGCTTCTGCAGATCGCCAGTCGGTCGTGACATCGATCCCCTCTGCGCGCAAGCTCGCATCGAGGGCCGGAGGTCCGAGGACGAAGCAGCGTGGAGCCTCGGAGGCCAAATAACGAGCCGTTGCCATACCCGACGTGACCACTGCGTCGCGGTTGACCGTGAAACCGGTCCTCTCTGCAATGTCTTGGCAAACCGCTTCAGGCGTCTTGGTCGAGTTGTTGGTCGCAAACACCGTTCGGTAGCCACGCTGCGTGAGGTCCGACAGCGCCTCGGCGGCACCGGGTACACCTTGATGGTCGACGTAGAGAACCCCGTCGAGGTCAAAGACAATGGCGGTGGGTTTGGCACTAGTGCCCGGGGTCGCTACAACTCCCGTCATGCTCACACCCTTCCGAGGCCTCTTTTTCAATCCAGATGTCGTCAGCGATATCGGTGCCGCGACGAGCCCGCCTTATGACGTGATCTCTCCCGCCGTACAACAGCGTCTCGAATCGGGGTCCGAGCACAACATGGTTCGCCTGTTGCTGCCGGTGGGGCAACAGTACCAGCGGGCGGCCGCGCTTCTGGCCGACTGGCGCGCCGATGGTTCGCTCGTCCTCGACGAGAATCCCCACTTCTACGTGTACGAGATGCAGTGGAACGAGGGCCCGACCGAGCACTGCGCCCGCGGTGTCGTCGGTGCCCTGTTGGTCGAGGAACTCGGGCGGCGTATCTTTCCGCACGAGGAGACGATGCCCGGCACCCGTGCCGACCGCTACGCCGTATTGGAGACGACACAGGCAAACCTCGACCTAATCGTCGCCCTGTCCTCGGCCTCGGAGCTGGCCTCTCTTCTCGAGGATGCCGGACCGCTCCGCGTCGAAGTAACGGATTCCGACAAGGTCACCCACCGCCTCTACGACGTGGCCTCCGATGACCGAGGCGCTGCACTCAAGGCGGCCGTGGACGGAGCTTCGTTATCGATAGCAGACGGACATCACCGCTACACGACGTCGCTGGCATACGCCAAGGAGCACGGACCGGGACCGTGGAACCGAATCATGGCTGTGGTTGCCCCCGCAACGGGATCAGGTCTTCGGGTGGCGCCGTATCACCGGTACTTCGAGGAGTCGGCTCGGCTCGAGGGTGCCTCCGACGCTTTCGACATCGAGCCGTCCTCTCCCGAGGTGCCTGAACAACCAGGCAGCCTCACGGTTGTTGCCGGCGGATCGGCCTTCCTGCTCACACCCCGAGCCGACGCAGTCGCAATGCTCTCCCCACCCTTGCGGTCCGCGTCGGCAGCCGTAGCTCGCGACGTGCTTTACCCGCTTGTGGGGCTCCATGAATCCGATGCTGGCTATTCCCCTAAGGCGTCAGACGCCGTCGCGGCAGCCGGCGCAACCGGCACGGCCGTTCTGGTGGCTCCGGTCACCGAACAAACCATCGCAGACGCCAGCGGCCGAGGCGTGCGCTTCCCGCAGAAGACGACGTATTTCACTCCGAAGCCGCGTGCCGGCCTCGTGATGAGAGTCTTCGACGCCTGATCTTCAACGTGCCGTACGTCGACCGAAGCTCCGGATCACATCCCATGTGAAGTTCGCCGTCATCCCCACCGAATCGACGCTCACGCGTTCGTCGATGCCGTGAAATGCCGACAGCATCTCGCCGAACGACATCCGATCGTCGAACCATCCCACGCCGTATGCCGGGATCCCGCGCGCACGAAAGAAGCGGGCGTCCGTGGTGACCGGTGTGATGGACGGAATCAGCTTCCGCGTACCGGTGACGCGTTCCGCGGCATCGGCGATGGCCTCCCATAGCGGACCTTCGGCCTCGGAGCCGTTGGCGGGCGAGTCGATGATGGGCTCGATCTCGATCTCGTCGTAGAGGGAGGGTCCGAGAACCTTGCGCAAGTGGTCGTCGAGAGTGGTTTCGTCCTGGCCGGGGAGCAGCCGAATGTCCACTTCGCCGTGCCCTTCGTGGGGAACGACGTTCGTCTTGGCCCCAGACTGCACGATGGTCGGCGACATCGTCATATGCGTGCAGGCGTGGACCCACCGCGCAAAAGGTGGATCGGTGACGGCAATGGTATCGATTGTTTCGTCGAGACGATCGGGATCGACCAGGTCGGCACGAAGCGACTCGTCGACCGGGAGCGAAGCCACGAACGTACGCCATTCCTCGCTGATCAAGATGGGGAGTGTTTCCGAGCCGAGCCTTCCCATCGCCTCGGCGAGCGGAACGAGCGCGTTCCTTCTGCCATAAGGCTGGCTCCCGTGCCCTGGTACGCCGCTCGTGCGCAACCGCCTCCACACCGGGCCCTTCTCGGCAACCGTGACGGGGATGATGGCCTCGTCACCGCTGCGGAACGGAGGCGACGCCACTTCCGTGAGCAGGTAGTCACAAGCGACCAGGTCCCAGCGCTCCTCGACCAGATGCACTGCGCCGTGGTGACCACCACCCTCTTCATCGGCGACGCCGGCAAACACGAGATCACCCGGGAGTGGCTCTGCCTCACCGGTCGAATACCGCTTGAACACGGCTGCCATCGCGGCCGTCACGTTGAGCATGTCGAGAGCCCCGCGGCCCCACACGAAACCGTCGAAGATTTCACCGGCAAATGGCGGCTGTGTCCACTGGGCCGGATCTGCGGGCACCACGTCGAGATGGGGGATCAAGAGCAAGCGGGGGGCCTCGGGATCCTTTCCCGGGACCCGATAGACCAAGGACTGACGCTTCGGGTGGGGCTCGACCACGATGCCCTCGGCGCCGAAGTACTCCTGGAGCGTGGCAACCGATCGGTACTCGTGTCCGGAATCGGGTGTCCCGTCGTTGACACATTCGTTCTGGATGAGACTGATCAGCAGGTCGGCGACCTCGCCGGTGGGGATTGACTGATCTCTCACGGCAACTCGTCCGCGTGATGCATGATGATGAGCCTGGCGGAGAAGCCATGCGCTTCGAAGAAGTTCTTGGCGTTGCGGGGTCCCGGACTCACTCGGGCATCGAACAGTGCCATACCCTCCGCCCTCATCCGGCCCATCGCTAACTCCATCATCGCTGCGCCCACCCCGACGCCGCGGGCTTCCGGTTCGGTGAAGATGAGCCTCACCGTTCCCACTTGGTCTCCTCGGGCCTGGATCAAGAGTGGATGTGGAGAGGCCAGCAGGAAACCAAGCGGCACGTCGTCTATTGAGGCGATCAGCACGATCGTCTGTTCTTCCCCGATCGCAGCGTGCATTGAGTCGGCGATGGGTTCGTCGAGACCGTCGGCGAGCGGCCACAGCGGCCGTAGTGCAGCCTGCTCCACCTCGAGCGCCCGATACAAGGCGACGAGCGAGTCGATGTCGTCGGCGACCGCATCGCGCACTGTGATCTCCATGGCGGGCGAGAGTAGCCCTAGTGGTCTGTCGCAGAATTGGCGTCAGGGTGTCTCCGAGTCATCGGCGTCATCTGGCCCACCAATCCATATCGGGACGCACAACGCAGGCGCATCAGTGGATGCGTCAAGGCGGAGGACGTCGCCAGGGGCGT
>JAUVPA010000147.1 GCA_030598905.1 Acidimicrobiia bacterium | reverse complement strand
GGGTTGCCATATACGGGACTTGGTGAGGTGTGGTTCGACGGCTTCGAGTCGGCGGCCGCGGCGACTGCAACACCGGAGTGGTCCGCTGTGATTGCCGACGCCGACACGTTCATGGACCTGAGCACTGTCGTCGCGGCGTGGGCCGAGGAACACGAGATCATTCCCCTCCACTGACACCCAACCAGCCGCCCATATCGGCACATATGGGCGGCCTAGACGCCGACCGACATCACCGGCACACATCTCTGTTCGCGAGGTTCCGTTGCGAGCCGAATGCCTCCAAATGTGATTGCCTTGTGCATCAGCCGAACCTATCAACAGCGCGGCTACACAATTCGAAGCGGGGCGTGCCCGACCCGGTGTCAGACCCGGTGCCCACACATTGGTCAGCCGTCGGCAACTGACGGGTGTCAACGGAAACGGACGGAAGGGCAAACGCCTGTCTTGAAAACCGTTGAGGCGTCTTGCGCTTCCCTGGGGTCGAATCCCAGTCCCTCCGCCACCTCCACTGCCTTCCCTCAGGGGGAGGTGGCAGCGGCGGAGCCGCTGACGGAGGGGATTCGATAGGACCGACGCCAAGTCCATGGGACAGAACTGGCTCCGCCGCAAGGCCGACGAAAAACACATCGCCGAATCGGCATCGACGACGACTGATCGGTATCGGGCAATCGCACTTAGGTTTCGTGCCATGAAGCGAATTGCACTTCTGATGAGTGTTCTCGCCCTCATTGCAGCTGCCTGTGGGGGATCGAGCGCCGACGGCGTCGCCAGCCTCGAGGACTCGACAACAACGACCATCGCCGACGACGAGCGCACCGCAGTGGAGCGGGACGAGGCGCAACTGATGGAGTTCGCGGCATGCATGCGCGACAACGGCGTACCGGACTTCCCAGACCCGGACGTGAGCGGTGACGGAACCGTCGACTTCGGGAACCTGGATCGTTTCGACGACTTCGATCAGGATGCCCTCGGGGATGCCTTTGGCCAGTGCGTCAACTTCCTCGACGGGCTGTCATTCGCTCCTGGCGGGGAGAACTTCGACTTCACCGAGATTCAAGACACGCTCGTCGAGTTCGCCACCTGCATGCGAAGCAACGGCTTCGATCTTCCTGATCCGGACTTCACGAACTTCGACCTCGGATCGGGTACCGGACCATTTGGCGACATCGACCCCACCGACCCCGGCTTCGAAGAGGCATTCGAAGCCTGCCAGGACGTCTTCGACAACCTCCCCTTCGGCGGCTGATCGGCCCAACCCCATCGTGCGTGCGTAGCGGAACCGTATTGGTGCAGCTATGCACGAATGACGGAGGATGGGCTGCCACTACCCTGGCGGCAACCGTGCTAGGTGGGGCACTAGGGGTGCCCTGAACCCGAAACCCTCTCATGCGGGACCGAATCCCCGCCCGAGGACGGAAATCGATCGGGCCAAGCGCCGGGATCAGTCGATGTTGATGGCCGGGTCCTATGACGGCGGAGCGCCGTGAATCGGGTCAGGTCCGGAAGGAAGCAGCCCTAAGCGGGTTTGCTCCGGGTGTTGCAGGATCGCCCTGCCGGAGTCGACGTCCCGGGACGCGCCGAGCGGCGAACGTTCGACGGCGGGTGCACGGCTCACTCACGCCTTCTTTGCCAGGACGGCCCCCCACACGAAACCCATCGGCCCCATTCGCCAGGTAGCCTCGAAGGTGAGTGACCCTCCGCCGAGCAGCTCCTCGGGCGGTGGGTGTTTGTCCAAGCTGCGGTGCAAGTAGCTGTACTCCTCGCGGGCTCCCACCGTCATTCCTGCCGCGGGAAGCACCACGGATGTCCCCATCCGGTGGAGTCGGCGTTGCCATGCGTTCTCCGGGCGACCCAGGTCGACGATGCCCGCCTTGCCGCCGGGGCGTAACACTCGATCGACCTCTGCCATCGTCTCGGACACCGAAATGAGGTTGCGGAACACGTACGCCGAGAAGACGGCATCAAAAGCGCCGTCGCCAAACGGGAGGCTCTCCCCCACGGCGACCACACGCTCGGTGGCATCGTTCAGAGCCAGCCTCTCCGACACGGGATCCAACGCGACAACATCGCGGCTCTCGAATATGGCGTTGGCTGCACCAGTGCCGGCACCGAGATCGAGGAGCCGCCCTGCCGGGAGCCGCGCGACCACCCGGCGCCGCCAGTTCTGGTCCTGGCCAAGTGAGAGTATGCGATTCAGACGGTCGTAGCGGTCCGCGATTTCGGAGAAAACCGCGGCACCTCCGCCACCGTCACTCGATGACATCGAACCCGGCGTAAGGCCGGAGAACCTCGGGCACTGCCACAGTGCCCTCGGCCGTCTGGTAGTTCTCGATGATCGCGATCAGCGTCCGTCCAACGGCCACAGCGGTCCCGTTCACGGTGTGAACCAAACGGTTCTTGCCTTCCTCGTCCTTGAACCGGATCCTCAATCGCCTCGCCTGGTAATCCGTCGTGTTCGACGTGGACGTGATCTCTCGATAGCGACCCTGGCCCGGGAACCACGCCTCGATGTCGTACTTCTTCGAGGCTGACGCGCCGAGGTCACCGGCGGCGACATTCACTACTCGGTAGGGAAAGCCGAGAGCCGAGACCAGTTCTAACTCGCGTTCGAGCAGGTACTCGTGTTCGTCGGAAGATTGATCTGGCTCGACGAACGAGAACATCTCCACCTTGTCGAACTGGTGGACGCGGAAAATCCCTCGCGTGTCCTTCCCGTACGTCCCCGCTTCGCGGCGAAAGCACGTCGAGAAGCCGGCATACCGGATCGGCAGTTCGTCGCGAGAGAGGATCTCGTCCGCATGCATGGCGGCCAACGGCACCTCGGAGGTTCCGACGAGAAAGAGATCGTCCGCGGGCACCGAGTACACCTGTTCGGCGTCACTCGGGAAGAACCCGGTCCCATAGAGGGCGCTGTGGCGCACCAACACCGGAGGCAGAACGGGCTCGAAATTGTGCTCTCCCAAGGCATCCATCGCCCACCGCACTAGGGCGAACTCCAAGAGAGCAAGCTTGCCTTTGATGAAGCCGAAGCGGCTTCCCGAAACCTTCGCTGCTCGCTCGACGTCGATGACTCCCAGAGCCGAGCCCAGATCGAGATGATCCTTGGCCTCGAAATCGAGAGCGGGAACGGGCCCGGATGAACGAATCTCGACGGCATCCTCCTCCTCCATGCCTTCTGGGGCAGTTGGATCTGTGAGATTCGGCAGCGTCACCCACTGGGCCTGGAAGCGCTCGTCGAGCTCATCGGCTTCCCCCAGCTTTGTCTTGTATTCCTCGGCGAGTTCTCCGGCCTCCGCAATGACCGACTCCTTCTCGCTGCCTTCGAGCTTGGAGATGGATTTGCCGAGCTCCTTCTGGGCGGCGCGTAGCTCCTCAGCCTGGGCGCGCAACTCACGACGACTGGCGTCGAGGACGGCCAGGGCATCGACGTCCACCGAAAGACCACGACGTTCGAGCGAGCTCGCCAAGACGTGGCGGTCGCTGCGCAGGAGAGCTACGTCCAGCATGCGGCGTGAGGTTAGGAGGTCATCGCTCGGTCTAGTGCTGCATCCTCTTCCGGCGAAAGAATTTCCGTTCCCTGCCCATCACGGACCTCTTTGACGAAGAACAGCGTCTCTTCGCGTGAGACGAGGATGGAGATCACCAACCCGTCTCCTCGATCGTTGAGCAGAGCAATCGACCGTGACAGCTGGCCGGTGATGTTGCCAAACGCGTTGTAGGCGACAACACCGGTTCGGTTGACAGCAAGGGGCATTCGTCTCTCGAGGTCGGCCACCCTTCCCTCGACGTCGGCGGTCCGCTCCCTCGTGTCGTGGGTGAGATCCTCCAAATGATCGAGAGCTGCGAACACATTGCCGTCGGTCGGCACCGCATCGACCTTGCGCCGAATCTGCTGGAGTTGAATGGTCTGCCACACGGCCAAGACCACAGCGAGCAGGACGATGGCGATGAGGAGCCAGATCATGTGTCGGCGTTCTGATACAGCACCATGCGCCACACGTTGTTCGCCTCGTCGTCGTCCGCCGGCAGAGCTGCCGTGATGACGAGTTCATAGAAACCGCCGCCACGCAGCGGAATGTCGTCGAATACCAGCGTGGTTGCGGCACCGGGCGCCAACTCGGCGATCGTCTGATCCCTCTCGAGGCCATCGTCACCGCCGTCTGATGGGGTGAGAACCAGGCTCACGGTGACGGCCGATTCCACCTCGTTCCCCTCGTTGGCGACGACCGCACTGACGGCGAATGACTCGCTGAAGGGGATGACGGGCACATCCGTCCCTTCTTGGAAGGCCACCGGCTCGGGATTCGTGATCCCCGTGATCGATATGTCGCGAGTTGCCTCGAGCTGCAGGCCCCCCTGAAGCCGAGTCGCCATGGCGGTCGGGTCGAAGGCGTCGGAGTTCGCTACAGCGATGAAGCCGAAGGAGTGGAAGTCCCGCGTCACGAGATCTGGATCCATGCGGTTGAGGGCGTCAAGGAAACCAGCGTATGCGGTGTCCCCCACTCTCAACAGATTCACCGACTCGGTGAGCTGGTCGAACCCGGCTTCATCGAGAGGCTGATCGAGAACAATGACGATCGCCGCCCGGATCGACGTGAGTGCGCCCGACCAGGAAGTGACGGCAACGGAGAGGAAGCCGTGCACCTCGGCCGCGCTCGGCGGCACGTCCGCCGACGCAAGACGCTCTTCAGCCTCTGATGTGTCCGTAGCGAGCATGCCCAGACGGCTCATAAGCTCGGATCGGTCAACCGTATCAAGTGACGCCACAACGGCATCAAGAGCAGCTGC
>JAUVPA010000028.1 GCA_030598905.1 Acidimicrobiia bacterium | reverse complement strand
GGCAGGTTCGATGATGGCTTGGGCCGCGTTGTCGGTCTCGGCGATCACGCTGTGGATGTTGATACCCACCGTGTCCGGGCCTTGACGACCCGCAGCTTCATACAACTCGATGAGTCTGGGAAGTGCCTCGGCGAGCTGTTGCGCGCTCGGTTGGCTGGGATTCCACCCGTCACCGAGTCGGGCCGCACGCTCCAGGGCCTTCTGTGACCGCCCTCCGATCCAGACCGGTGGTCGCGGTTCCTGCACCGGCTTCGGGAACACCTCGATGTCCTCGAACGAGACGTACTCACCCTTGAACGTCGACGATTCGTTCTCCCAGATCTCGTATATCGCCATGAGGTACTCGTCGGTACGCGGCCCTCGGTTTCCTGTGACGTCCACCGCGTCGTACTCCTTGGCGGCATTCCCGCGGTGTGGTCCCAGTTTCGTGGTCTCGTAGCCGATGGGGCGCAGCGGCGGCCCCACGCCGACCCCGAGCACGAAGCGTCCATCGGAGAACCTGTCGAGAGTTGCAGCTTGCTTGGCGAGAAGCACAGGGTTGCGGATCGGGATGATGATGACCGAGGCGACGAGCAATACGCGGTCGGTTCGCGAAGCGACATACGTCAGCGTCTCCATGGCCTCATAGAGGTCGCGATCGTCGCCGGGCCCTTCGGCTCCCGGCATACCCGACGCGATCCAGAAGCCGTTGAACACGATGTGATCGTGGACGGTGATGGCGTCGAAACCCAGGGCCTCCGCTGCTTCGGCCACGTCGATGATTGCCTCGGGAGAGGAGACTCGATTGGTCTGCGGGAGCATCACCGAGAATCGCACCGCCACGCCTGACCTCCTCTACGATCGTTGCCGCTACCGACATCCAGGACCCTTCTCGGCCTGATCGGCGGCAGTTTGCATAATGTATACTAACTAGCCAAATTCCATGGAGAGGAACGAGACGATGAGCAACGGCTCCCCCATTCGGTACATGATTCGACTCCCGCAGACGTACTGCACAGCGAGTCCCGCTGCCATGGCCCGAGTGGCCGAGAAGGCCGACGAACTCGGCTTCTACGGCGTGTCCGTGCAAGACCACCTCATTGCGGCAGGGGCACTCTCCTCGTGCGGCGAAATCCACGATCATTCCGGCGACGATCGCGATGTCTACGAACCGATGCAGACGTTGGCGTACGTAGCGGCGAGGACCGAACGGGTCAAGCTCCTCACCGGCGTTCTCGTCCTTCCGTTTCGGAACGCCATCCACGTCGCCAAGGAGGCGGCGTCACTCGACGTCTTTTCCAACGGCCGGCTCATCGTCGGTGTCGGCGTTGGCGCACCACGACGCGGCAAGATCGAGTCCGGCGGAAAACAGGACATCACCGTGCACGCCAAAGTCAGCGATCTCGAATTCAACGCGTTCAAGGTGAAGGGCCATCGGGGACGCATCACCGATGAGGGCCTCGAGGTGATGGACACGATCTGGAAGGACGACGTCGCCAACTATCACGGCGAGTACTACGACTTCGCCGACCTCGAGGTATACCCGAAGCCCATCCAGAAGCCGCGCCCTCCCGTCTGGATCGGGGGACGCTCCCAGAGCGCCCAACGCCGAGCGGTGCTCCGTGCCGATGGCTGGTGTCCCAGCCAGATCTCCGCCGACATGTACCGCGAGGCGTTGTCCTGGATGCGTGATTTCGCGGCCGCCCACAACACATCGGTGCCCAGGGATCTCGGAACCAACATCTTCGCCGCCATCGCGGACACCGAGGAAGAGGCTCGCGACATGATGGTCAAGGGCTTCGGCGACCGGTTCACTCCAGAGGGTCGCGAGACTCTCATCCTGTATGGCACCCCCGAGACCTTCGCGGCGAAAGTGCAGCGATTTGTGGACGCAGGAGTCAACACCTTCGACCTCAAGCTGGTGCCGATCACGCTCGACGCCACACTGAAACAAATGGAGCTCCTCGCCAAAGAAGTCGCTCCCGCCATTGCCGCCTGAGGGGATCGCCCACATGCCGGACGAGCCGATGCAAGGCAACAACTGGGGCCGATGGGGTGAAAACGACGAGCTTGGAAGCCGCAATCTCATCACCGATACAACGGTGGCCGCCGCCGCCAACTTGATCAAGAGCGGCAAGATCTACGACCTGTCGGTGCCGCTGGTCAAAGGGGGACGGCTCTTCCCGTACTTCCACGAGACGTGGCGGATCACAACGTCGGGCGACAAGGGAGACGGCGGCAAGGTGAGCGGAGACGTGCTCATGCTCCACACTCATGCCGGTACCCACATCGACGGTCTCAGCCATTTCTGGAAGGACGATCGGCTGTGGAACGACCGCGACGCCGAACTCGTCAACTCCAACATGGGAGCCTCGTGGGCGGGGATCGACAAGGCGATGCCGTTCGTAGGAAGGGGGGTGCTCGCCGACATTGCAGCGCACCGAGGTGTCGACTTCCTGGCACCCGAAGACCCGGCAATCAACGGTATGGAGATCGAGGCCTGCCTCACTGCACATTCCACTGGACTCGGCGAGGGAGACATCCTCCTCGTGAGGACCGGGTGGCACAATGTCTGGCACGACGATCGCGACCGTTGGGGAGCAGGAGAACCCGGGGTCGACACCGACACCGCCTCGTGGTTGAACGATCAGGGTGTGGTTGCAATCGGTGCCGATACAGTTGCCGTGGAGCACATCCCATCCCATCCGTGGCCCAATCCGTTCCACATCCGGGCTCTGCGCGACTTCGGCATCTACATCATCGAGAACCTCAACCTCGAGTTTCTGGCGGCAGACGGCGTGACCGAGTTCTTCTTCGTCGCCGCGCCCCTCCCCATCATTGGGGGCACCGGGTCACCGCTCAGCCCGATTGCGATCGTGTAGGGGTCGACGCCGGGAACGACGCGCTCGAGCGTCGCCACAACACGACAACGACAGCTCCCAACACCGTGATCGCACACATGACGGCGAAGCCGAGGTTGTAGGAGCCCGTCACGTCGACCGAGAGGCCGAAGAGGGGCGGACCAATGGCGATGCCGAGAGCAAAGCCGAGCACGAGCACGCCGGACGAGCGCCCTGCAACCGTCTGCGGCACAAGGGAGATAACTGCCAGCATCCCGACAGAACTCCAGGCAGGAGCACTGACACCAGCCAGGATGGCGCCGGCGACGAGAAAGACGACACCGGCCCACGGCGCAATCCACAACATCACGAGCGAAATCAAGCTCAACACGGCTATGACCAGCAGCGGGTATGCGTAGTGCGACGCCCGCTCGGCAATCGGTGCCCACACAACCCGAGCAATGGCACCGAACAGCCCGAGCATTGCAGCCAGTACACCGGCCGCAGTCACCGAGAGGCCGAGAACCTCCGTGGAGTAGAGCGGCAGATAGACGAAGACGGCACCAACGGTGATGCCCATCAAGAAGCCGAACGCTCCCAACCAGTACACATCCCTCGGGACGTTCTGTTTCGGGCCCTTCTCGACCACCGCGGAGAGCGGGTCATTGGGTATGAACCGCCACGCGGCAATCAGCCCCACCAGCGAGACCAACGCAAAAGAGCCCAGAGACCAGCGCCATCCGTACTGCAGCGCCAGGAAAGGGAGCGCCATCCCGCCGATGAAGACGCCGAGTTGGACGCCAGACTGCTTGATGCCGGTGACCATCCCGCGCCGTCCCGGAACCACGTTGACGCCGATCAGCTTGTTGGTGGACGGGTTGGCCGAAGCCTGAGCGAGGCCGGCGAACATGGCGGCCAGCAGCATGAGCGCAAATGTGGGAGCCGCGCTGATGAGGATCAATCCGATGCCGGATATCAAGAAGAGGAACAACAACGCTCTCTTCCCGCCGACCCGATCGGCAGCCCGTCCCACGAACGGTGACGTGAGCGCCCCCACCAGCGAGAACGCCGTCGCCAGGAGGCCGATCTGAGCTCGCGTGAGCCCATGATCGTCGATGATGAAAGTCGCCAGGATCCCGTACGACGGGTTGGCGAAGATCGCGATCCCCATCGCGGCCATCAGGATCGCGGTGAAGCCGACGAGCCATCCCGTGCTGTGCTCGGGTACTGGGCTCGGCGTTGACGAAGCCGACGTCAGGAGGCCATCCCGTCGAGGAATCCGTGCAGGACATCGCGGTCGTCGGGGCCGCCCGGGTTGAGGCGCCTGTCTCCTGGTCCCCAGCGGGCTTCCATGCTCTCGTTGTTCCCCGTGTAGATCAGGCCGATCGGAATCCGGTCCTCATCGTCCAGACGCTGACAGGTGGCAAAGGCGCCCGCTCGGTCCATCGGATCATATGCCGGATCCTCATCGACGTCGTAGGCGGCGGCATCCCACTGCGGGTAGAGGTCCTTGTATGTCACACAGGGCGAAAGCACCTCGAGGAAGGCAAAACCTCGACCGGCGTTGGCGTGTTCGACGGCGGCAACCGTCAAAGACTCGAGCTGTTCCGCTTGCCTGGTGAAGCCTCGTGCGATGAAGCTCGAACCCGGTATCGAGAGGCCGAGTCGCACACTGTCGATGCCCTCATTGTGCGCTGGATCAGGGCCGGCAGCCGGAGAGCGCTGCCCCTTGGTGAGACCGTACGTCTCGTTGGTCATCACGATGTAGGTGAGGCTCGGATTGCGCTTGAACGTGTGGACAAGATGGCCCATGCCGATGGCATAGCCGTCACCATCGCCGCCCGCAGCAACGACGGTGAGGTCGGGATTGGCGAGGGCGACTCCGGTCGCGGCGGGGAGGACCCTGCCGTGCAGTGCGTGGTAACCGTATGCAGACACGTTGTTCTGGATCGTGCCCGAGCATCCGATGCCGGCGAGAACCATGGTCTCATGAGGTTCGGCACCGACCTTTTCCAGTGCTCGCACCAAGGCACCCTGAACCCCGAAGTGGCCGCAGCCCGCGCACCAAATCGGCTTGCCGGGTGTGTACGTCTCGGTCATGCGACTGATGCCCTCTCGCTCAGTGCTGCGACCAGGTCCGCGGGTCGGAAAGGGACACCGTCGTAACGCAAGATGCTGTGCATGCGGTCCGGTGGCGCCCCGGCTGCGGCCAGAACTCGCTTCAGCTGACCTTCGGCGTTGTGCTCGACGACGTACACGATGCGCCGACTCGAGATGAACTCGATGGTCTCGTCGGGGACGGGCCAGATCGTTCGAGGCATGAACGTTGCATAGCTGCTTCCGGATTTTGCCAGGCGTTCAACGGCCTCAATGATCACCCCGACCTCCATGCCGATTCCGACAATCCCGATCTCCGCGTCCGGGTCTCCCCCGCGCAGAGCCGCCGGCAGGAGTGATTCGACGGTCTTGACCTTGCGTTCGCGCTTGTCCATCTGCTCGACACGATTGTCGGGTTCTGTGCTGACGAGGCCCCACTCGTCACGCTCGTTCCCCGTGACCAGGCTGAGACCCCCCTTCGTGCCGGGTGTGGCCCACGGTGAGATCCCGTCGGCCGTCACGGCATAACGGCGGTACTCCTCGAGCCCGGACAGCGTCTCGGCGTCGACCACCTTCCCCGGCTCGACCTCCACGGAGTCCACATCGAACCTGCGGACGGTGACGGAGTCCTGGGCAATCGCCTGGTCCATGGCAATGAATACCGGGCCCTGATAGAGCTGGGCAACGTTGGTTGCGATAACACCGATCTCGAATGCGTCGTATGGATTCGTGGGGGCCAGGACGATCCGAGGAAAGTCACCGTTTCCGCCGAAGACGAGCATGTCGAGATCGGACTGCTCCGGCTTCGTCGGCATTCCCGTCGACGGGCCGGCGCGCATGGCATCGATGATGACGAGGGGGATCTCTGCCGACCCGAGATGACCAATCGTCTCTTGCATCAGTGCAATGCCGGGCCCCGACGATGCGGTCATCGCTCTGACGCCCGCCATGGACGCACCCAGAGCCATGTTGATCGAGGACATCTCATCTTCTGCTTGGACGACAACGCCGCCGAGCTTGTTGATGCGCGGTCCGAGATAGTCGAGCACGTCGGTGGCCGGAGTGATGGGGTAACCCGTGAAGAAACGTCCGCCTGCGGCGAGGAACCCGAAGGCGGCGCCCTGGTTGCCGCTGGCGAGGATGTGCTCCCCGTGTGCCTGTGCCCGTCCGAAACGCCATCTGCCCTGGCCCTGCTCGATGCCGTGCTCTTCGGCGTACTCGAAGCCCCGGCGCAGCGCCTCGATGTTCGCGGCCTTTGCCCGCGGCGGGAGGCGATTGAACCTTTCGCTGAGCACGTCCTCGGCCTCGTCATCTGGCACGCTGAGCAACCGGGTGACGACACCGAACCCGAAACTGTTCTTGAAGAGGTCGCGGCGAAGGTCGCGGACGGAAAGACGGCCGAAGGGGATGTCGAGGCGCTGCACGGTGGGGTCGATCGCGACCTCGGTGCGTGGCTCGCCGTGAGAGGAGTCAAAAACGATGATTCCCTCGGGACCCACTCGAGGACCCGCGATCTCGAGGGCTTCGGCGTCAAAGGCAACCAGGAGATCGAGATGGTCTCCGATGCAGCCGCGGCGCACATCGGAGCCTCTGAGCAATGCGGCGGCGTGGCCGCCCTTGATCCGCGAGGCGACGTTGCGAGAGGTATAGAGGTGGAGTCCATGGCGGCGCATGAGCCGGTCGACGAGCGTGACCACGGTGAGTGAGCCGTCACCACCTTGACCGGCGACCATCACGTTGAAGTCGGTGACCCCATTCGGGCTCATGGCTTGGACCCGTTGTAGTTCGGCGAACCGGGGCCCTTGGTATAGAAGGTCTTCGGGTCCAGGCTGCCCATCTCCAGACGCTCTTGGTGGGTTGGCATCAGCGCCGGCAGCGGACGGTTCCTCTTCTTGGACCGCGACAGCACGCGCAAGAGCCGCTTGCCGGACGGCTCGTCGGAAAAGGGGCGCGTCTCGAGCCAACCCTCGGCGATGGCAGCCGAAAGCACCTCGTGACCCTTCTTCGTCCGCACAAGAGTGTTGGTCCAGCCGTCCATGCCGATCCCGCCGGCTCCGATGTCTGCGGCCTCGGCGCTGTAGTCGAGGCAATAGAGGCACGCAGGTCGGGCGAAGTCGCGGTACTGCTTCAAGGAAGTCGTCCGCACTTCACCGTCGTCGAGGCGGACAACCACCTTCCCCTTGATGTTGATGTTCTCGATGCGTTGGGCCGGCACGTCCAGCATCTCTCCGAGCTTCTCGATGCTCTCGTGAGTGAAGCTCTCCGAGCAGTAGAGGCCGATGACCAGCGAGATGTTGTCGCGGTACCAGTCCGCCATCTCGAGCCGCACTGCCGAGTGTTGCTGCAATCGGACGCCGTCGACCTGGCAGGGAACACCCACGACGGCGAGGGGTTTGACGTCCTGGCGCATCGCATCTTGGAGCGCCAGCGTGTTCGGAGAGTACGTGTAGCGGCTGGCAGCACAAGACAGGACCTCGGCTCGATCCCGGGCCAGCTTGTGGCGTCCGATCTGGTTGTTGTCGGGTTCGACATCTCCGAGGATCGCGCCGCCGAGCGTTCCGTTCTCCAGCCCGTGAATCAGCAGCGCGGATACCATGCCGCCGTCTTGTCCCCTGTCGAGAAGCTCGGGATCGGTGGCCCTGGTGTAGAGGCCGTAGCTGTACAACCCGTAGCCCTCTTCGTTCGTTGGAGTGCGGTAATCCACGAAAGCGTCCTGATCGGCGTCGGGGGGCCGCAGCACAGGACACACGTCTGTGCACATGACGCAATACACACAGGCGTCTGTTCGCGTGTCGACTGGACGTTCGTCGACGTAGTCGAAGACGTCGACCGGACAGATG
Source organism: Acidimicrobiia bacterium (assembly GCA_030598905.1). Classification (GTDB taxonomy): domain Bacteria; phylum Actinomycetota; class Acidimicrobiia; order Spongiisociales; family UBA5794; genus JAUVPA01. The sequence continues at coordinate 2,941 of JAUVPA010000028.1, read as the reverse complement.
GTGACACACGAGGCGCAACCAATGCATTTGCCGCTGTCCACGATCTCATCCATGAGGAAGTCGACGGCACGGAAACCGCCACGGTTCAATTCGGAACGCCAGGAATAAGCCCATTCGCCCGGTTCACCCGACTCGAGGAGCTCGTGGTACCGGGCACGCACCTCGCGGGCCAGGGGATCGAGCCTTGGTTCGGGCAGCGGAACCGGCGAAACCTCGGACGTCGTCGTCACGTCAGCTTCCACTCTCCGCCATGGCGGGAGCCTCGTCGACGACCCCGAGTTGTTCGGTGTCGCCTCGACGGCCGATCGTGCTCATGACCGTGATCGTGCTCGCCACCAGGATTATCCCAAGCCATTGCGACCATGTGGGAATGGCGTCGAACACGATTACCCCGATGAGGATCGCGGTCAGCGGGAAGGCCAACTCTGCCAGCGTCGCCGTGGACGCCGGCGTCCCGGAGAGACCGCGGTAATAAACGAGGAGTGCGAGCAGGCCGGGAATGAGAGACAGCAGCAACAGCGCCCCGAGGTCGGCCGTACCCACCGAAACGGCGGACGGCCAGTCTCCCTGGAGGACGACGATGATCACCGCTGCGGGCAGGCCGATGGCGAAACGGGCTGCAGTCAGGGACCCGAAATCCAGCACCCGGGTCTCGAGCCTGCCGAGAACCGTTCCGAGTCCCCACAAGATTGCCGCGCCCAAGGCGAGGAGTGCAGGCGCCAGTTGGCTGACCGATACCGAAAGCGGATTGCCGAAGCTGATCAGGTAGGCGCCGCCCACCGCCGCGGCGAAGTAGGCCCAGTATCGCTTCAACAACCGTTCGTTGAGGATGATCGCCGCTCCGGCGATCGCGACCAACGGTTGCAGCTTCTGGAGGAGCAAGGGTGTCGTCGGATCCCCGTATCGGAATGAGGCTGTGAACAACATGGTGGCGACCGCCGAGGCGCCGACTCCGATGATGACTAGAGCCACCCAGTCCGTCCGGCTCAATTGCCCCTTCTTGCGCCAGAAGCGGATCAGGTACGGAATGGTGAGGATCACCAGAAAGACGTGTTCCCACATCACGACGACACCTGCCGGCAATTCCAAGGCCAGACCGCGGCGGAACAGGGCGTCTGTACCCCACAGGGCGGCGCCGAACGCTACCAGGGCGACCGGAATGACTCTCTTGTTGTATGCGGTATACAAGATGACCTCAGAATACCGGCGTCGCGGGCGAGTGTAAAGAAAAGTATGACGCCCGAAACTCGCCTACATCGGGACGAGGCTCACTCGGCCGCAGCAGCCTTTTCGTCCTCGATCATCGATTCGATCAGATCGTCGCGTGCCTCTTCGAGGTGCTCCCGAAGCACAGTCGAGGCAGTGTCGACATCACGAACTTTCAGGCTGCGAAGCAGTGCGGCGTGAGCCTCGTGAGAGTGACCGGAATCGGAGAGGATGTGATACCGCCCGACGTTGTCGCGAAGCTGCAGGATCATCTTGGCCATCCGCGGACGTTCGGCAAGCCGGTAGAGCGAGTCATAGAATTCGCGTCGCGCCAAACGACCTTCCACAGGATCCGTCTCGGCCTCATCCATCGCCTGGGCCAATTCGGCGAGCTCGTCGGCATCCTGGTCGGTCAGATTGTTCACCACATGACAGACGGCACGCTCCTCGAGCAAGATGCGAAGTTCGTAGATCTCCGCAATGTCACGCGTGTCCAGCGTGGTCACCCACGCACCGCGCCGACCGTCGATGCGAACCAGCGCTTCCTCTTCGAGCCGACGGAGCGCATCGCGCAGAGGGATCCGGCTAACGCCGAGCTGCTCGGCCAGTTCTTTTTGGCCGAGGCGCCGGCCGGGTGGCAAGTCTCCACGGAGAATGGCCTTGCGAAGGGCGTCGGTGACAACTTCCTCGGCCGTCTGGGGATGCACGGGGGAGACGGCGGGTGGGTCTGCCTTGTCGACGGCGATGTCTGTCATTGTCGCAAGATCCAGTCTGTCGACGGCTGCATATGGTATACCGCTGGGCGAGTGTAGAGGCACCATCTAACCCATGAATATATGACGTACTTTTCATATAAAATGGAGTCGTGCCACCCGCATCGACCGGCCACGAACACCAACGACGTCCCCTCGACACAGATCTCCTCGAAGAGGACACGGCAGCAGACCTAGCTGCTCGGTTCAAGCTCCTCGCCGACGCTCGTCGACTCCGAATGGTCTACGCCCTCCTCGAAGCTGGGGAGTTGTGCGTCGGCGACCTTGCCGATCTCGTGGAAACATCGGAATCGGCGACGAGCCACCAACTGCGCCAACTCCGCCTCGCCGGCCTGGTACGAGCTCGGAAGCAGGGCCGCGAGGTGTTCTACCGCGTCGCCGATACTCACGTCCGCCTCCTCCTCGATGTAGCCATCGAGCACTACGTCCACACTCACGAAGATCACCGATGAGCGTCGGCCACTCCCACCGCGAGTTGATGGACCGGCGACACGTGCGGCCTCTAGCGATTTCATTCGGGCTGGTCGTCGCCTTCATGATCGTCGAGTTCGTGGTCGGCTTCATGTCGGGATCTCTTGCACTCACCGCAGACGCCGGTCACATGGCGACCGACGCTCTGGGACTTGGGATGGCTCTCGCCGCAGCCGTGGCCGCAGGACGTACCGCTCCGGGTGACCACCGCACCTACGGTCTCTACCGGCTCGAGATTCTCGCCGCTCTCGCCAACGCCGTCCTCCTCGTCGTCGTCGCCGGATATATCATCTTTGAAGCCGTTCAGCGCCTCCGCGAGCCTGCCGAGGTCCTGGCAGGTCCGGTGCTGATCGTCGGTGCCGTCGGACTTGCGGTGAACGTAGGCAGCTGGCGGCTCCTCCGCGAAGGCGCCGGGAACTCGCTGAACGTCCAGGGCGCCTACCTCGACGTTCTCAGCGACATGCTCGCCAGCATCGGCGTTGTTGTCGCCG
>JAUVPA010000051.1 GCA_030598905.1 Acidimicrobiia bacterium | reverse complement strand
TCGATGGCAAAGGGGTCGGCGAGGTATCGGCTGCGGCCCTGCTCGGGCATCCAGCGGATCACAGGAGACCCATCAAGGAACGAGGCGATCGGAGCGTCGGCCACACCGATGGTCCACTTGGCTGCACTGGTGAGGCCGCGCCATTGGGCCCACACGAACTTCCCCGCCTGGCGAAGCAGGAAGCGGATCATCGCGAGGTTTCCGGGATCGCGCCTCAGCGGGGCGGAAGTTGTCGATGGAGCCCCCTCGACGTGAGATGTGTCACCTGCCTGGATCTGACGGACTGCGATCGAGGGCCAGACCGCGCTGCCGAGGAACGCGTCGTCACGCGTGCGTAGGTAGGAGTGCGCCGTGGCCCGGAAAAAGCCCCGGTGGAGGACGATGCCTCCGTCGAGCCGCTCAGTGAGTCGCTGCAGGATGGAGCCGATCACGGGTTCGCCTTCCGCCAGCTCCCAGAAGACCGGTGGGCGGCCCCGAAACTCCCGCTCGTCACCATGATGGAACGACCACACGCCGTAGTTCGCCGCATGCAAGATCTCGCCCTTGATGATGCCAAAGCCGAAGCGGAGGATGACGTCGAGATCATGGCCGCGGATCACTGCCACGTCGGCGTCCACGAATCGCTCACCGAACCTCCCGGCACGCTCAGTCGTGCACCCGATCTCAGCGACGCTGGTCAACTCAGTGGTGAGATCGACGGCTCGTGAGGCCACCGACCGCCGCTCGACGTAGCCCTTGTGGTAGAGCGTCCAGACCAGGTGCCTCAAGTCCTTGAGCCTGGCGAGCCGGGTCGGCCCGCTCAACCCACCCTCCGGCACGATCAGCAGGGCGATCTCCACGCCCGGCGTTGCCTGGAGCATGCGGATGGCATCGGCCTGCCATGCAGGGAACCTACGACCATTCGCCATGACCCCGACACGGATCGGTTGTGGATCTCGTCGAGACGACATAGCGGTGAAAGATACCCCCCCGGGTTCGAGGTCCGTCTGACTACGGATGTCGCGTGCCCACGGCATGACCCGCAGCCCGATAGCCCTCCCTCCCGAGAGGTGCTAATTTAGAGTTTCGCGAACGACGTGGTGGAGATTCGATTAGGGGGATGAATGAGGGTTCTGGTGACTGGCGCTGCCGGGTTTCTTGGCGCACATGTCGCCCGGTACCTTGTTGGGGCCGGGCATGAGGTAAAGGGGTTCGACACCGCGCCGAGTCCCGATTCGGCGTATGAGTCGGTGATCGGCGACCTGCTGGAAACAGAGTCGGTCATCTCTGTCGCTGAGGGCGTCGATGCGGTCTGTCACCTCGGCGCCATCGGAGACGTATACCTAGCAGCGGAGCAGCCGCAGCTAGCGGCGGCGGTCAACGTCGTGGGGTCTTCGAACGTCGCCATCGCAGCCGCCGAGGCCGGAGCGAAGGTTGTCTATGCGTCGACGTGGGAAGTGTACGGGGAGCCCAAGTACGAGCCGATCGACGAGGGTCATCCGACAAACCCTGATCACCCGTACAACATAACGAAACTAGCTGGAGAGCAGCTGCTGCTGGCAGCAGATCGGCTTCAAGGTGTTCCGGTAACCGCATTGCGCCTCGGAACTGCCTGCGGCGGCGGCCTCCGCCCGAACTCGGTCTTCCGGATCTTCATCGACCGCGCCCGTGCCGGCGAGCCAATCACGATTCAGGGTGACGGCTCCCAGGGCCGGCAATTCACCTATGCCGCCGATATCGCTTCGGCGTTCGAACTCGCATGCGGATCCGATAGTCACGGCATCGCGATGAACATCGTCGCTCCCGAGACGATATCGATCAAGGAGCTTGCCGAGCTCGTCGTCCATCGTTATCCGACGGAGCTGACCTTTGGTGAGGCCCGCCCCGGTGACGTGCCTCCGGCAATGGTCAGCCCAGCCCTCGCTGAGAAGACCCTCGGCTGGCATGCCGGTACCCCCTTCACAGTGGGTCTCGAACATCTCCTGGAAGATGAAAGTGACAGCAGCTGAACCCGGCGACCACAGACCTCGAATTCTCATCCTCATCAAAGGCCTTGGGATCGGTGGCGCCGAACGGTTGATCAGCGAGGGGTCCAGATTCTGGTCAACTCACGAGTTCCACTACCGCGTGGCATACGTCCTTCCCTGGAAAGACCAAGTCGTTCCGGATCTTGCTGCCAACGGAATCGATGCCATCTGCGTCGGGGGTGGAAAGTGGTCGGTAAATGCACCGACCCGCTTTCGAAGTCTGTTGCGATCATGGAGGCCGAATCTCGTTCACGCCCACCTTCCGTCGACCGGGATCTTGGCGCGCTCGATGGCGCGAGCCCCCGTGGTCTACACCGAACACAATCTCGCCGGGTCGTACCGACCGATCACGCGAGTGTTGAATCGCATGACCTATGGGCGCAATCGGGAGGTCATCGCCGTCTCCGATGCCGTGGCCGAGTCCCTAGCGGGCTACCCAGGTCCGCCTCCGCACATCATTCCAAACGGGGTCATCGTCGATGCCACCGACGATTCACGCCGTCGCGTACGCGAGGAACTCGAAATCGGACCGAACCGGCCCCTCGTCGTACACGTAGGAAACATACGACCCTGGAAAGGTCACACAACGCTGATCAAAGCAGCACGCGCCCTCGGAGAATCGATCCCAGAGACAGTCGTCGTATCGATCGGTGCCGAGAAACACCCTGGCGATCTCGATCGGATTCGACGCCAAGCCAACGAGGAGGGTGCTGGGAACATCGTGCGCTTCCTCGGACGCCGCCGCGACGCCATCGATTTCATCGCGAGTGCCGACGTCTTCGTGAATCCGTCGGATGTGGAGGGACTCCCCCTCGTCGTGCTCGAAGCAATGATGGCCGGAACCCCAGTCGTAGCTACCGCAGCGGGGGGCGTCCCAACCGTCGTGCGTGATGGCGAAACCGGTCGGCTCGTTCCGGTGGGTCAGCCACAAGCGTTGGCTGATGCGATGATCGACGTCATGACGGACGTCGAAGGAGCGAAGAAGATGGCCGCCCGCGCTCGGACGCTGGCACAGAACGATTTCGGACTGGTCGGGATGATCACGGCCCAGGAAGCCCTCTACCGTCAGGTGCTCAATGGGTGAAGCAATTCACGTACGGATGTATCGAGACGAGGACCTGCCTGCCGTCCTCAACCTCCTCCGCGCCTCCCTCGGGGAGTCTCCGCTGCTGCAGCGGACGGCCGAGCTGTTCCAATGGAAGCACATCGATAACCCGTTCGGGCGCTCGGTGATGCTGGTCGCCGAAGTCGATGACACCGTCGTGGGGCTCAGGACGTTCATGCAGTGGCAGCTCGACTACGGGGCCGACATCATCCGGTGTGGCCGAGCGGTGGATACCGCCACGCATCCAGGCTATGTGCGCAGGGGCATCTTCAGACGCCTGACGATGGAGGCCCTCGATGTTGCGCGCGATATCGGAATCCAGCTGATCTTCAATACCCCCAATGAGCGCTCGCGGGCTGGTTATCTAACGATGGGCTGGTCGGACGTCGGTCCCGTCCGCGTGCTCGTCCGCCCGCACCCGACCCGCCTCCTTCGCGGGGGACACAAACAGTTCCCGAATCTCGATGAGCTGGTTCCGATGGCGACACCGTTCGAATCCGATTCGCGGCTCGCTGCCGAGATTGCTGATTGGGGTCTCGCCGATGGGTCGAATCATCGCGGTCTGCGTACTCCGAGATCGACCTCGTATCTCAGATGGCGCTTCGCCGGGCACCCGACGGCTCGTTACGGCGCAGTGGTTCGCTCTGCCGGGACTGCAGTTCTGCGAGCAAACCTCCGGAAGGGTCGATCGGAATTGGTGATCTCCGATGCACTCGGTCCCAACCCGACGGAAGCAATCCGGTCGGCGGTTCGAATATCGAAGGCGGACTACGACGTGGCAGTCTTCCCGCCTGGATCCCCGGGACGACGCGCCGCTCGAGGTGCTGGAATGCTCACCGTCCCCGGTATCGCAGCGTTGCGGCTCGTTGCGCGTCCAGTCGACGTCCTCGAGATCGATGTGCTCAACACGAAGTCGTGGCGATTAGCGCTCAGCGATGTGGAGTTGCTGTGAGACAGCTTCCATCGCATCTCGCGATCATCGTCGGTGCCGCCGCCGTCGCCGCCGGGGTTGTGAGCGGATGGGTCGCAGGTGTCGTCGTTGCGCTCATCGGCGTCGGAGTCCTCGTGTCGACGTGGTTGGGGGTCAGGCTCGCTACCGATGCCGATCGGGGGTGGCTCTCGATGCTGCTGCCGTTGGCCTTCATCGCCAAGATGGTCGGATCCGGGGTGCGGTACTTTGTTGTGGCGGAGTTGTACGGAATCGGAGACTCATTCAAGTACCACAGCATCGGATTGCGGGTCGCCCCGGTATGGAGGAGCCTCCAGGTTCCCGACGTCACGAACGGGAGCTTCGGGACACAGGTGACCGGACAGATCACCGGCCTCCTCTACACGATCGTGTCACCCCCCCTCATCGGCGGCTTCATGTTGTTCGCCACGCTGTCGTTTATCGGAATGGTCTGCTTCTACGTCGCGTTTCGGCACACCATGCCGCGCTGGGGAGTGCTCCCGTACTTCGTGCTCTTGTTCTTCCTCCCGACGATGCTGTTCTGGCCCTCGAGCGTGGGTAAGGATGCGCTCATGGTCCTCGGTCTTGGGCTCGTAGCGCTCGGCAGCGTCTGGCTGTTCTCGGCTAGGTTCACCTCCGGCTTGTGGCTGGCGGGAGCGGGAGGGCTCCTCCTCGGGCTCGTCCGTCCTCACATCCTGGCGATCGCTGTCGGATCGATCGTGCTGGCTGTCGTCTTCACTAGGGCGGGACGCCTCGATGTCAGCCGGGCGGCCAGGGTGCTGTTGATGGTGATCGCCCTCATCGCGATGGCTTACGTAGTGCCAGTCGCTGCTGCTCGAATCGGCATCGACGAGGGTCTGGAGGCGTTCCTTGCCGACCAACAGCAGCATACGGCCCAGGGTGGTTCGGCGGTGCTGGGTGAGCCTGCAACGTCGCCACTGGATCTCCCGGGGGCGACACTACGGGTTCTGTTCCGACCACTCCCATACGAGGCTGCCACGCCCGGCATGTTGTTCAGCGCTATCGAGGGCGTGGCGTTGCTCGGACTACTTCTGTGGAAGATTCCCACCATGTGGGCGAATCGGCGGATCGTGAGGAGAACCCCGTACATGATGCTCTCGCTCGCATTCACGACAGCGTTCGTTATCGCCTTCAGCTCCGTCTTCAACCTCGGGATCATCGCACGGCAACGTTCTCAAGTGATCCCGTTCCTGCTCGTAGTGATTGTCGGCCTCGGCTGGAGGAGGTGGTCGCCCGACGATCGCGCCCGATCCGGAATGCCACAAGAGGAAGCCACTACATGAAGAACCTCCCGGCGACCCTCGGCGGCACACCCGTATTCGATTCGCAACTCCCGTTCGCCCTCCCGACCAACGAGGATCAGTCTCGAGTGGAGAAGCTCATCGAGGGTTCCCTCAGCAGCGGCCGCCTCACAGACGGACCTCTAACGCGAGCTCTCGAGGAGACGACCGCGGAGCGGTTCGGGGTCGATCATTGCGTCGCCGTGTCATCGTGTACGACCGGGCTCCTGTTCGTATTGCAGGCCCTCCGGATCGACGGTGGCGTCGGGCTGCCTTCATTCACGTTCGCTGCAACGGCTCACGCCATTCGCTGGAACGGCCTCGAGCCACGCTTCCTTGACTGCGACGCGGGCACGTGGTGCCTCACCCCGGAGACGGTGGAAGGACCCATATCAGCGCTGGTCGCGGTGCACGTATCCGGCGTGCCCTGTGACGTCCGGCTTCTCGAGGAGCTGGCCGCGGGTCTCGAGGTTCCACTGGTCTTCGATGCTGCGCACGGAGCAGGTGCATTGGTGTCGATCGACGACGGCAAGAGACCGCTCGGCGGATTTGGCATTGCGGAGGTATTCAGCCTGACGCCGACGAAGGTACTGAGCGGTGCGGAGGGCGGGCTGGTGACCACGAACGACGCTGCGCTCGCAGAGGACATCCGGCTTGCTCGCAACTACGGGAACCCTGGTGACTACGACACCCGTTTTCCAGGACTAAACGGGAGGCTGTCGGATCTGCACGCAGCCATCGCTTTGGTGGCGTTCGATTACCTCGAGGAACGCGTCGAGCATCGCAACCGAGTCGCCGACCGATACCGGGAGCTCCTTGATGACGTTCCCGGCGTCGGATTCCAGAACGTCGGCCCAGGGGACCGCAGTTCGTACAAGGATTTCACGATTCTGATCGGTAATGAGTTTGGCTGTAGCCGCGAGCATGTTGTTGGGGCGCTCGATCACGAAGGTGTTGCGACTCGCCAGTACTACTCGCCGCCGGTCCACCTTCACCAGGCCTACGCAGACCTGCCGTTGCGAAATCTTCCGGTGACCGAAGCTCTTGGCGATCAGGTGATCAGCTTGCCGATATGGAGCCACCTCCCGCTCGACGATGTCGACCGGGTCGCGTATGCGATCAGGCGTATCCAGCAGAACGCCGGAGCCGTTGCTAGGGCGTCGAGTGAGCGCTCCGAACGGTAGTCCTGACGCCGGTTCGAGCCGGTCCACCATCGGGATCCTGGTCACAGACAACCGTCGCCGTGGTGCAGAGGTGCAAGCGGAACGCACCGCTGAGGGACTGGAGCGCCTCGGATGGGACGTGGAGTTTCGTTCGCTCGCCTCATCGCCGCAGCCGACCGTCGAAGCACGGCCGCTCACCACGATGCAGCGAAACGGCTTGGGTAGGTTCGATCTGGCCTTGGTTGCTCCCACGCGGAGGTTCCTTCAGCGGCATTCCGATGGCGTCGTGTTGGCGTGGGGCTCGCTGAGCGTTCGATACGTCGCGGCCGCCGCCGTCGCTCTGCGCCATCGGCCACGGCTCGGCTACGTGAGCATCGGGAGCCCGTTGGCTTGGCTGTCGGGTCGACGAGCGATCGCTCAATACCGATTGATGGCGAGACGCTACGACTTCATCATCGCGGTGTCGCAGCATTCAAAACGAGAGCTGGTGGACGCCATCGGCATCCCATCCTCGAAGGTGGCCGTCATTCTGTCAGGTGTTCCGGAGCGATTCTTGACGCTCCCACGTCAGGAGCGCCATGGGCCAATACGTGTGCTGTTCGTGGGATCACTCTCCGTTGAGAAGGATCCCATCGCGGCCGTGACTGCTTTCGGTATCGCGACAGACGAGGCAGACCTTCAACTCACCATCGTCGGCGACGGTCCCCTCATCGAGGCGACGGAAGCGGCCGTAGCCGCCCGAGACCTTGGAGAGCATGTCGAGTTCGTCGGGAGCGTCGCCGACATCGAACCGCACCTTGTTTGGGCCGACACGTTGCTGTTGACATCGAGGACCGAGGGGCTTCCCGGAGTCGTTATCGAGGCCGCCGCTGCGGGCTTGCCGGCGGTCGTGTATGACGTCGGTGCCGTCAGTGAGATCGTCGAGCATGGAACGTCTGGCATCGTTGTGCATGATCGGACGGTCGAGTCGGCTGCACAAGCCCTGGTCATGCTCGCAGATGACAGCGGCCTACGCCGGCGTCTCGGCGAGCGAGCCCGGGCGATAGCCGGCGAGCGTTTCCTCATCGAGTCGGCGGTCGGAGAAACCGATCAACTGCTCCGCGATCAGTTGGTCTGAGCCCATAGATCGGTGAGGGGAACGTCTTGACTTCTTGATGAGTCTTCGACGAAACCGAGAGACTCGAGGATGACGATCGCGTCGGGGTTGCGCCGATCGACCAGCGCCCTGACACGCTGCGCACCCAATTCCGCGACCGATCGCATGAATGCCTTCGCAAGCGCCGCGTCGGCGCCGGAATCCTTGAATGCGTGGGCAACATCCAGCGAGAGCAGCTCGGCGTGATCGTAGAACGCTGGGCCGTGGGTTTGAAACTGGTCACTGTCACGATGAGACGGTGGGCCCGCCGACCCCGATCTCCGATACCCCCGAGGCCGCAGGGCGCGGATCGGCGAGAAGGCGCCCTGGTGCCTTCTGGCGGAGCTCACGCCGGCAACGTAGGCAAAGGGCCCGTACGCATCCTCCGCCACACAGACAATTCCGTCTGGTCGGTCGATCAAGCTTCGATACGCCCGCGTCATCAATCCGATGTTCCGGGTGGCGCCGCCGCCGGTGCTCGCGCGGATCCGGGCAATGATCCGCGCATCGCGGATTTCTGCCGCTCGAACTGAATAGCCAGCGTCGTGGAACCGCTCGAAGCGTCCCTTCTCACGCAATGCTCGGACCTGCGATTCGATGACCCGGCGCACGATGCGCTGCTCGTCGAACTCTAGAACGGCTTTGGATCTCCCGGCCTCGGACATCTGCTGCCGGAGTTCAGGATCGTTTCCGAGTCTCTCAATCGCCGAGCGCAAAGCCGGCGCGTCGCGCACCGGGACCAGGAGGCCGTTACCACCGTCCTCGACAACCTCCCTGCACCCACGGATGTCGGTGACGATCAGGGGAAGACCAGAGGCAGCCGCTTCCATCGCAGCCCGCGGAAACCCCTCGCGGTGGGAGGGCAGAATGAACAGGTCCATGGCTCGGTAGAGCACATCGACATCGTCGCGCATGCCGAGAAACACGACACCGGAGGCGCGGGCCTCCTCCACTTTCTGGGTGTCGATCGCGTCTGCCTTATCCGGTTCGTAGGGACCGATGACCACGAGTCTGAACCGGTCGTCGAGATCTTGCACAGCCTCGAACAGATCCAAGAACCCTTTCTCGGCAACGAGCCTGCCCACCGCGCCGACGACGATCTGGTCTTCCTCGACACCGAACATCACACGCATCGACTGCCGCTCCTCAACCGAACCAAGCTCGGGATCGAACCGCGTCAGATCCACACCGTTGCCCAGGAGAACCGTCCGCCCGGGTCGGGTGATGTGCCGTTCGGTCAGGAGTCGAAAGTCCTCGGCGCTCTGTACGAGCTCGACGTCGGAGAACCGTGCGGCAAGCGCCTCGAGGGTGTACACGATCGCCCGTTTGAAGATGGGATCATCGGGAGTTGCGTAGAGCCCGTGCACGGTATTGAGCACGGCAGGTACACCCGCGATCCGACCGATCACCCGCCCATAGATCCCTGGTTTCGGAGTGTGCGTATGGATCACGTCGGGACGTTCGCTGCGCAGAATCCGCCACAACGAAACCATTGCTTTCAAGTCGGCTCGTGGGTCGACACTCCGCGTTGCGCCTGGCAACGCGATGTGGCGGATTCCGAGTTCCTCGAGTTCACCAACGTGCGGTCCGGCCGCCGAGATGCCGATCGCCTCGCTTCCCAGTTCGACGACGGCGGTCAGCTGGGGCAACAGAAGAAACCTGAGACTCATGTCGACGGTGGTGAGGTGTGCAACACGCATGATGGTCCGCGAGTCAGTCCCCGAGGGCTCGCGCCGGCACACCTACAACCGTAGATCCCGAGGCAACTGTCTTGGTGACGACAGCGCCCGCACCGACGGTCGCATCGTCTCCGACCTCGACGTACTGCAACACGCTCGCTCCGGTTCCTACCAGCACCCGG
>JAUVPA010000111.1 GCA_030598905.1 Acidimicrobiia bacterium | reverse complement strand
GGCGGCGACCGCTACGAACCTCGGGAAGAGAATCCGATGATCGGCTTCCGCGGTGCCTCGCGGTACGTTGATCCGCAGTTCGCCGCTGCCTTCGAGCTCGAGTGCCGAGCCATCAAGGCGGTGCGCGATGAGTTGGGGTTCACCAATGTCGAGGTCATGGTGCCCTTCGTTCGGACCGTTCCCGAGGCGCGGGCGGTGTTGGCTGTGCTCGCCGGCCACGGCCTCGAACGTGGCACCAACGGGCTGCGGATCATCATGATGTGTGAGATCCCTTCGAATGCCCTGCAGGCCGAAGCGTTTCTCGAGCATTTCGACGGCTTCTCGATCGGCTCGAACGACCTGACGCAGTTCACCCTCGCGCTCGACCGCGACAGCGAGCTCGTCGCAGACCTGTTCGACGAGAAGGACCCAGCGGTCAAGAGCCTCATCGAGCGAGCCGTCGCCGCTTGCCACGCCGAGTCGAAGTACATCGGCATCTGTGGCCAGGGTCCGTCGGACGATCCAGAGTTTGCCGCCTGGCTTGTCGATATCGGGCTCGACTCACTTTCCCTGAACCCGGACACGGTGGTGGCGACCTGGCTGCAACTCGCAGAGGGTCAACCCGTGTCGGCAGCGACGTGACGGCGCCGGACCTGCACCGCCGTACCGTCTTCTGCGTCTCCGACCACACCGGATTGACGGCCGAGAGCCTTGCCCACAGCCTCATGGCCCGGTTCGAGGGGACCGAGGCGACGTACGCGATCCGGCCGTTCATCGACTCGATCTCGCGGATGGAAGCCGTCGTCGCTGAGATCAGCGAGGTCGCCGACAGGGACTCTTCGCGCCCCATCGTCTTCAGTACGATCAACGATCCGATCGAACAAGGGATGCTCATGGCGTCACGGGCACACGTGGTCAACTTGTACGCGGATGTGACCGAGGCGCTTTCGACCGAACTTGGAGAGGAGGCTTCGCGAAAGGTCGGCGGATATCACAGCGTCGCAGACGCGGCTGGATATCAGCAGCGGCTCGACGCCATCGACTTCACCCTCAGCACCGACGACGGCCTCGGGATCGCTCAGTACGCGCTCGCCGACATCATCCTCGTGGGCGTTTCGAGAGTTGGAAAGACGCCGACGTGCCTCTACCTCTCCATGCACTCTGGCATCCGGGCCGCCAACTATCCGATCGCCATCGAGGAACATCCCGAACCGCGACTCCCCGACACTCTCCGCCCTCATCGCGAGCGTCTGTACGGCCTGACCATCGACCCGATACGGCTTCTGGCGATACGGCAGCAGCGGAGACCGGACAGCAGCTACGCCTCACTCGAACACTGCCGGCGCGAGGTCGCCCACACCGAGGCCATGTTCCGGGCGGAGGCCGTCCCCGTCATCAACACGTCGACGCAGTCCGTGGAGGAAATGGCCGCCACGATCATCGCCGCTCGAGGGCTCACCCGCCGCGCGTAGCCACGGGGAGTTTGTTAGTTCCTCGTGTGGCTGACGTGGCCGCATTCGCTGCAGGTGCGTACCGCCTGGTCGGCGTAGTAGTCCTCGATGAAGGGAACTAGGGCTGGTCCGAGGTTGTTGCCGACTCCCTCGATCGCCACGGTGTGCAGCTGGTTTTCACAGTTCTCACAGAACCAGAACAAGCGGTCGACGTGATGCGACTCGCGGACCCTCTCCACGACGATGCCGACCGTGTCGTCGAAGCGCTGCGGTGAGTGCACGGTGTTCGACGGCAGCAGGAGAACCTCGCCCTCACGAATGGGGACATCGCGGATCTTCTCGCCGGGGTCCTTGATCTTGAGGACCATGTCGCCCTTCAGCTGGTAGAAGAACTCCTCGGTCTCGTTCATGTGGAAGTCGGGTCGGCTGTTCGGGCCGCCGATGGCCATGATCACAAACGTGTCCGAGTCCTCCCACACCGTCTTGGCGTTGACGGGGGGTCGCAGCTCTTCGGCGTGATCGTCGATCCAGCCCATCAGGTTGAAGGCCGTCAGTGATTGGGCCATATCGGTTGCTCCTCTCGTGGCGTATATCCACCTCGTGGCACGAGCCTCGCGCCGATCGTTCCCAACGACAACCCTCACATCCCGTTGATTGAGACGGTTTACCCTGGCCGCGAGCTGCTGGCAAATACGGTGAGCCGACACACGTACAGGAAGGCCCATGGAATCCAAAGTCGTCTCCGACAAGGCGGTCCCCCGAGGCACGTTTCCTCATGTGAAGCGGGTCGGTGACTTTGTGTTCGTTTCCGGAACCAGCTCACGAAGACCCGACGGGTCGTTCGCGGGGGCTTCAGCCGATGAGGTGGGGACGACGAGCGTCGATATTCGGGAGCAGACGCGGGCCGTGATCGAGAACATCTCGGACATTCTGGAGTCGGTTGGTGCCTCTCTGGTCGACGTCGTTGACGTGACGACTTTCCTCACGAACATGAACGATTTTGGCGGGTACAACGAGGTCTACGCCGAGTACTTCGGATTCGACGGGCCGACAAGGACAACAGTCGCGGTTCACCAGCTACCGCACCCGCACCTCGTCATCGAAATGAAGGTTGTGGCGTGGGTTGGGAGAGCCGCTGCCTGACGGGCCTCAGTCGCCGCCGACCTCATTGCGGTGAGCACATCAGCCGAGCCTTTCCATCACGGCTCACTGCGGAGCCAAGCCGCAGATCCGAGCTTGACTTCAAGTGGACTTGAGGTTGTACGGTAAAGTAATGGCAAGGCGCGTTGTGCGGGACTGGAAACCGTTTGGGGGCCTGCGGGCGCGGCTGCCTCGGCCACCGGCGTTCGAGTCACCTGACTACCGCCGCTATTTCACTGGCGCCCTCGGCGCGGTGTACGGGCACCAGATGTTCATGTTCGGCCAGCTATGGCTGATACACGAATTGACGGGGTCGGCGCTGTACCTCGGATTCGTTGGATTGGCGAATGCGCTACCCGCAATCGTGCTGAACCTCGTGGGTGGTGTCTCCGCCGACCGGTTCGAGCGCCGTGGACTCGTGGCTCGCACTCAGTACCTCGCGGCTGCTGTGGTGGGTGTGCTCGCAGTCGTAACCCTTAACGGTGTTGTCGAGCCGTGGCATGTTCTCGTGACGGCCGCACTCGTCAGCGGGATCAGTGCCTTCAATATGCCGGCACGGATGTCTCTCTATCCCCACTATGTCGACAAGGACGGTCTGATGTCGGCGATCGCCTTGAACTCAGGCCTGTGGCAGTCGGGGCGCATCGTGGCGCCGGCCCTTGCTGGTGCGCTCGTCGTGCTCGTTGGTACTGGGGCTACCTTCGTCGTCGCCGGGTTTGGGATGGCGCTCCTTGGGTTCGTGTTGCGCACGCTGCCTTCTGTAGAACCCGAGAAGAGCGGACGGAACCCCTTCCGTGACATGCTCGACGGCCTCAAGTATCTGAAGACCAACTCCACGATTGCACTGCTGATCGGCATGGTGTTCTTCAACAGCTTCTTCGGCCTGACCTACGTGATCATGATGCCGGTATTCGCCGTTGACATCCTCGACGTCGGTGCCACCGGACAGGGTTACCTCCTCAGCGCCAGCGGAGTCGGCTCGCTGGCCATGACCCTGTGGTTCACAACGCGCAAGACGATCCAGCGGACAGGTCGGGTCATCATCATCAGCGCGGTGTTCGCCGGCGTGAGCGTGATCCTGTTCTCATTGACCGCAGAGCTTGTTGGATCGATGGCTCTCAGCCTCCTGCTCGTGCTCGCGGTGGGCGCATTCAACAGCGGATACATCGTGCTCACCGTCACAACCCTGCAACTGGTCGTTCCCGACAAACTCCGCGGTCGAGTGATGGGTTTCTACGGCATGACGTGGAACATCATGCCTCTCGGTGGCATGTTCTCGGGCCTGCTCGCCGGAGCCGTTGGGGTGGCGGTGGCTGTGGCTATCGGAGGGTTCGCCGTGATTGTGTTCGCCGTGCTGGCGGCTCTCCTCAGTCCCGCTCTTTGGCGGCTTTCCGTGCAGCCGAGGAGTAAAAGCAAACCTGTGGAGAAGTCAGATCTCGCGGCGTCCCCTTCTGAGCCCACGCAGTTGGTCGACGAGACCTCATAGCCGGCCGGTTCAGCCGGCGATCAGGGTTCCTTTCGCGATCTCGACGGTGTAGGAGACTCTCAGTGAACGCTCCCTGCCGCAACTGCGATATCCCGACGAGCCGGACCACGCTCGCAGTTACGTGATCCGCACCGACACGTCCCCGAGGCGGTCGAACCGCGCCTCGATGATGTCCCCGCGTGCGATCTCAAATGCAGCGTGCAGTGAGCCCGTCATCACGAAACGACCGGGTAGCAGCGTCTCGCCGTAGTCGGCGAGTGTGTTGGCGAGCCAGGCGACGGCTCCGACGGGGTCACCGAGAGCCATGGCGCCGGTTCCGGTCGCCATGAGCTCATCATTCTTCCAGATGCTCATTCCGGTCAGCCGAAGGTCGAATCCCTCGACGCGAGCCTCGCTTCCTACGATCACTCTGGCGCACGAAGCGAGGTCGGCGACAGTGTCGACGATGGTGATCTGCCAGTCACGGATACGAGAGTCGACGACCTCGAGAGCCGGGAGAGCACCGGACATCGCGCCGAGTACGTCTTCGCGCTCGACGCCCGGGCCGGCGAGAGAATCGGCAAGCACGATGGCGATCTCGGCCTCGATTCGCGGCTGGATGAGATCGGCCACGGCGATCTCACCGCCGCTTGGCTGGACCAACGATGCGAGGACTGGACCGAAATCGGGTTGGTGGACTCCGAGCAGTTCTCGCATCGGCTTCGAGGTCAACCCGAGTTTGTACCCGGCTGCTGGGGTTTCCTCATTTTCGAGGAGACCTGCCAATTCCGACTGGATCGCGTACGCATCGCTGATCGTCAAGCCGTCGTAGGTCGAGGAGAGCGGTTCGATGGGGACGCCGTTCATCCAGGCCTGGTGGAGTGATTCGGCGATGCGGCTGTGATGGTTGGACTCCATCAGGCAATGCTCCCCTCGGCGCCGAGCCACGACACGGCAGAGTCGTGCAACAGTCGGCGTCGTTCCGGCTCGTCATCTCCGTAGACCGACTCGATCAGTGCTCCCGGCTCGGCTTCGCCGAGTGGAAATGGATAGTCAGTGCCGAGTGCGACTCGGTCGGCGCCGATGAGCCCGACGAGACTTCGCAGGCCGGCGGCGTCGTGCGTGAGCGAATCGGTCCAGAAACGCCCCAGATACTCGCGGGGCGAATGCTCGCTGTCGATTGCGCACACGTCGGGTTGCACCTGATAGGCATGTTCGATCCGGCCGATGGTTCCGGGGAAGGAGCCTCCACCGTGGGCAAAGGCGAGGCGCAGCGAAGGCAGCCGATCGAGGACTCCTCCGAAGATGATCGAAGAGATTGCCAGTGACGTCTCTGCCGGCATGCCGACCAGCCACGGCAGCCAGTATTTGGGCATTCTGTCCTTGCCCATCATGTCCCACGGATGGACGAAGACCGCGGCGTCCAGTGATTCGGCAGCCTCGAGAACTGAGAACACCTCAGGATCGTTGAGGTTCCAATCGTTGATGTGGGTGGCAATCTCGATACCGGCCAGGCCGAGTTCCTTGCATCGTTCGAGTTCGCCGATGGCCAGATCCGGGTCTTGCATCGGCAGTGTCCCGAGGCCCACAAAGCGCGAGGGATGATCGGAAACGGTTGCGGCGATATCGTCGTTCAGGGCGCGCGCGACCTCGAGACCGTCCTGGGGCTTCGCCCAGTAGCTGAACATGATGGGAACCGTCGACAGGACCTGTCTTGTCACCCCGGCCTGGTCGCACTCCGCGATCCTCACCTCGGCGTCCCAGCAGTTGGCATCGATCTCGCGAAAGATGGTCCCGTCGAGGATCATGCGGGCTCGGCCGGGTTCGTGGTGGTCGAGGGTGATGAATCCGCCGTAGCCGAACATCTCGCCGAAGTCGGGGATGTCCTCAGGCAGGATGTGGGTGTGGATGTCGATTCTTGGTAGCGCGTCGCTCACAGGAAGGAAGGGTCGCGCCGTCGAGGCCATTGCGCCAACCCTCATCCCGTTGGTTGGGATAGTGGTGGCCGGGATGGTCTCAGGTGTCGAGGACTCCCTGCGCCTCGATGTCGAGGCCGATCTC
>JAUVPA010000110.1 GCA_030598905.1 Acidimicrobiia bacterium | reverse complement strand
TTGAACTCGCTCACCTCGAAGACGTTCCCGAATGTCTTTCCGAGGAGCTGCCGAGTCTCTACGTACCGCGTACCCAAGCCGGTCGGCTCGCCTTCCGGTTCTGTTCTCACGTCGTGAACGCTCTGCTGCCATCGAGCTTGATTGTCGGGGTTCATGATGAAATCCCAGACGGGTCAGGAGACTCGTCGGCGGAGGGCGTGGTACCAGATGTGGTGGGCCTCTCCGAGGTCCAGGTCGCCGCGAGCACCGAAATTCATGGTGCCCCCGCCCAGCGTTCCCAGTCGACGGACGGGGACGTCGTCGATGGCGAGATCGACCTCGTCTGGGGCCACAGCGATGAATCGATGGGGTGTCTCGTCGAAGAGCGGTTGCCACTCGTCCATGTCCACCGAGGCGCCTACATCGGACTTCATGCAGATCTCGGCGAGGGCAACGGCCAATCCGCCAGCACCGACGTCATGGAGCACCGGAACCTCAAAGGCAAGGCGCGATGCGTGGCTGATGACCGCCCGCGCCGTATCGGTATCCGGCGCCTGCGGTCGGCCTCCGATGTGGTCGAGAACGATGCGGGAGAACGCCGAGGCGGCGAAGTCTTCACCCGACTCGGGTCCAATCAGCCAGATCGCCATGCCGGCCAGTCCTCGGTCGAGACGAGGCGGCTCGGTTGGCATCGGATCGCAGAAGCCGAGCATGCCCACGACCGGCGCCGGGTAGATGTCGACGCCGTCTGTCTCGTTGTAGAACGAGACGTTGCCACCGACGACCGGCACATCGAGTTCCTCGCAGGCAGTCGCTATCCCTTCGACCGTCTCGAGGAACTGCCACATCACCGCAGGTTTCTCCGGGTTGCCGAAGTTGAGATTGTCGACGAGGGCGTACGGCCGAGACCCCGTCACCGCAACGTTCAACGCCGACTCATACACGATGCGCTCTGCGCCGCGCCGCGGGTCGAGATAACAACGCAGCGAGTCGCCGTCGGTCGAAACGGCCAGCCCCTTCTCGGTTCCCTTGATTCGCAGCAGCGAACCGTTGTGACCGGGTCCCACAATCGTGTTCAAGAAGAGCATGTGGTCGTACTGCTCATAGATCCACGACCGATCGCCGAGTGCCGGGTCGTCGAGGAGTCGAAGCAAGGCGGACGCCAGATCGATTTCGCCGGGCAGCGATGGTCTATCGCCCCACAAGGATTCCTGGTGAGCGGGTCTCGCCACGGGACGTCGATACAGCGGCGCATTCTCGGAGAGGGACGCAGCAGGGATGTCGGCCACCACGCGACCTCCGTGGGTAACGCGGAGCTGATCAGAGGCCGTGACCGTGCCGATCACCGACACCTGGACCTCCCACTTGCCTGCGACTCGTAGCGCTTCGTCGACGTCTCCTGGTTCGACGATGGCGAGCATTCTCTCTTGAGATTCCGACATGAGAATCTCGCCCGGTGTCATGGCAAGCTCGCGGACGTGGACGGCGTCGAGGTCGACATCCATGCCCATGCCGCCCGCGGCTGCACTCTCCGACGTGGCGCATGAGATCCCGGCTGCGCCGAGATCCTGGATCGCTACGACGAGGCCACGCTCGTACAGATCGAGACACGCCTCGATCAGCTTCTTCTCCTCGAACGGGTCCCCGACCTGGACGGACGGCCGTTTCTCCTCGTCGCCCTCCTCGAAAGACGCCGACGCCAGAATCGACGCCCCTCCGATGCCGTCGCGGCCGGTGGAAGCTCCGAGGAGGATCGCGACGTTGCCTTCCCCGGCGGCGGCCTTCGTGACCAACTGCTCCTCGCGCATGAGGCCGAGCGCCATCACGTTGACGAGCGGGTTCTTCGAGAAACGGTCGGCAAACTCGACCTCGCCGCCCAAGGTCGGCACTCCAACGGCGTTGCCGTACCCGGCGATACCGCCGACGACCCCTTGAAAGAGGTAGCGGTTCTGGGGATCGGCCAACGGCCCGAATCGCAACGGATCCCACAGTGCGATCGGGCGGGCTCCCATCGTGAAGATGTCTCGAAGAATCCCGCCCACTCCGGTCGCCGCGCCTTGGTGTGGCTCAACGAATGACGGGTGGTTGTGGCTCTCGATACGAAGCGCGGCGAGCCATCCGTCGCCGAGGTCCACAACGCCCGCGTTTTCCCCCGGCCCGAAGACGACCCAAGGCTGGTCATGACCAAAACGGCCGAGGTGAGCGCGGGACGATTTGTAGGAACAGTGCTCCGACCACATCACGGAGTACATCGCCAGCTCTGGCTCGTTGGGCGACCTGCCCAGAATCTCGACGACGGCTCCGTACTCGTCGTCTGTCATGCCCAGTTGGCGATGCAGCGCCTCCGTCACGCCGGCACGGGTTCCAGGGATCCGACGAAGGACTCGAGCAAGACCCGGCCGTCGATGGAGCCGAGTACGTCTTCAGAGGCACGCTCGGGGTGAGGCATGAGGCCGGCGACGTTCCCTCCGCGATTCGTGATGCCTGCTATCGAATTCGTCGAACCGTTGGGGTTCTCTCCGTGATACCGCAAGATCACGCGACCCTCCGACTCCAGAATCGCAACTTCGGATTCGGGAGCGACGAAGTTGCCTTCATACGAGTTGAGCGGGATGTGGAGGATGTCACCGATGGTGGCGTTCGCCGTGAGGATGCTCTTCGTCGATGTGACTTCGAGGTCGACATGGCGGCAAATGAACGAGAGATCTCGGTTGGCCACCGTGGCGCCGGGGAGCAGCCCCGCTTCGCACAGCATCTGGAATCCGTTGCAGATCCCGAGGACAGGGGCTCCCTCGGCGGCGAGCCGCTCAACCTCCTTCATGATGGGGGAGAACCGAGCGATGGCACCCGTGCGCAGATAGTCACCGTGGGCGAAACCGCCGGGGAGCACGACACCGGTCGCACCGCTCAGGTCGACATCGCGATGCCAGACGAGCTCAGGCTCAGCTCCGAGCAGTGACAGGGCATGGTCAACATCGTGTTCGCAATTGGTGCCGGGAAAGACGACCACGGCAACGTGCATCAGACTTCCTCGACGATGTAGTCCTCGATGACAGGGTTCGCCAGCAGGATCCGGCACATTTCGTCGATCCGCTCGGTGCTCGTGCCATCGGTGACCTCGATATGGATTGTCCGTCCAAAGTGCACGTCCCGGACTTCTCGATAGCCGAGGTTGGTGAGGGCGGCAGCGGTCGTGGTGCCTTCCGGGTCGGCGAGACCCGCCTTGCGGGTGATCGAGACGACATACCTCATGAGCCAGACCTCTCGAGGTAGGAAGCGAAGGTTTCGCCGGTCAGGAGTTCGTAGGCGGCGACGTAGCGGTCGCGGGTGGCCGTCACGACGTCTGGTGGGAGATCGGGAGCCGGCTCGGTCTTGTCCCAGTCCCGTGTCTCGAGCCAGTCACGGACGGGCTGTTTGTCATACGACGGGATGGTTCCGCCCGGCGCCCACTCATCGGCCGGCCAGTAGCGGGAGCTGTCGGGAGTCAGGACCTCATCGATGAGGATGACCTCATCGTCGGCGACGCCGAACTCAAACTTCGTGTCGGCGAGGATGATCCCTCGTTCGGCGGCGAACTCCGCTCCTCTCAAGTAGAGGTCGATGCTACGACTCCGAAGTTCCTCGTAGAGATCTCCACCGACGAACGCTCTGGCTTCAGCTTCGGTGAGGTTCTCGTCGTGACCGTCCGTCGCCTTGGTTGCCGGAGTGAATATGGGAGTGAGAAGTTGTGAGGCCAGCTCGAGACCGGCAGGGAGGTGCTCCGTCGTCGGGCCCCCGCCCGCGTGGTACTCCTTCCACGACGAGCCGTACAGATAGCCGCGGACAACACACTCCATCGGGATCACCTCGGCCCGACGAACCAGCATCGACCTGCCGGCCAGTTCTTTCGCCTCGACATCTGTGATGTCGGGGATGTCGGCGACGTCGGTCGATATCAGGTGGTGTGGAGTCGCGAGTTCATCAAACCAGTGCAGCGATAGGCCGGTGAGCACACGGCCCTTGTCTGGGATCAGAGCGTTGTTCACGACATCAAAAGCAGAGATGCGGTCCGAGGCGACGATGAGAAGCCGGTCATCGGACAGCTCGTAGATGTCGCGAACCTTGCCCGACCCGATGTGATGCAGCCCCGCCACGGCGCGGAGGATAAACCTGACGTTCAGGCCAGCCGTTCTCCAGCATGTACTGGGATCTGCAGTCGGTTCTGCTGTGGCGGAAGCGGGCACGACCACCGTGGCGAGTACACGCAGCTCGGGTGGTAGGCGAAGTTGAAGTCGACCACCACCGCGCCGCCGTCGCCGCCGAGGTCGGCACCTTTGGCCGTGTCCAGAAGGTACCTGCCACCCCCGTACGTGTCGGTGCCGTTCGTGGTGTCGGCAAAAGGCAGGAAGACTCCACCACCGTACTGGTCCATCCAGAACGCCGACAGCTTCGGCTCCCCTTCGACGGGCAGCGTCACCGTCCCCATCCGAACCATCGGCGTCGCCCCTTCGTCGCTGTTCCCGATCGCCACCATTTCGGCCTCTGAGACGTTGATCGGGAGAACGAACCGCCACGCAGGATCGTATGGAAAGTAGAGCAGGCTGGAGAAGCCGGAGGAATCGTCGAGAGGCGTCTGGGGGTGTTGGGCGAACAGCCGGTCCCGAGACCGGCGCCAGTGATTCCAGGCACTTTCAGGGTCCGCTTCCGACCGGACGTCGCGGTACATCTCGGCGACGCGGCGCCGGTAGTCCCAGAGGTCGATCAGGTCGGAGACGTCGACTCCAATCGATCCCGTACCACGCCGGTGTTGTGCAGGAACCGCTCGGTCGAGAAGCAGTGAGCCAGTTCGTCGCCGAGCAGGTCACATTCGGGATCCGCTGCCAGATGATCCATCAGCGACCCACCTCCGTCCCAGGTCTTCATGGCGTTGCGTTGGACGATCCGGTACGCCTCGTCGCGGGTGTGGCCCGCATCAACCAGATCCAGCAAGACGGCTTGGGAGAACACAAGTCCGCCCGTCGCTTCGAGGTTGTCTCGCATACGCTCGGCGTCGATGACGAGGTTTTCGATCAACTTGTTCATCCGGACCAATGCGTAGTGCAACAGGATGGTTGCGTCGGGAAGCGCCACTCGTTCCACCGACGAGTGCGAGATGTCCCGCTCGTGCCACAGGGCCACGTTCTCGAGGCCGGCCGACGCGTAACCTCGAAGCAACCGCGACACGCCCGTGAGATTCTCGGACGCGATCGGGTTCCGCTTGTGCGGCATCGACGAGGAACCCTTCTGCCCGGAACCGAAGGCTTCGCGCACCTCCGCGACCTCGGAGCGCTGCAGGTGTCTGATTTCGGTGGCGAAGCGCTCCAGTGTCGAGCCGACGAGAGCAATCACCGAGAGGAACTCGGCGTGGCGGTCTCGCGGAAGCACCTGAGTCGAAGCCGGATCGGCATCGAGACCGAGCCGATGGCAGACGAACGTCTCGATGGAAGGCGGTGTGTGGGCATAGGTCCCGACTGCTCCGGAGATCTTGCCAAAGGAGACCGAGCGAGTGGCGGCAGACATCCGCGTGTGGTCGCGGTCGACCTCAAAGGCCCACCCGGCGAGTTTCAACCCGAAGGACGTGGGCTCGGCCCAGATCCCATGGGTGCGCCCCACCATCACGGTGTCCCAGTGATCCAAGGCCTTCTGCCTGACCACGGTGAACAGATCCCGGAGTCGGTCGAGGAGAAGTTCTCCGGCTTCCTTCAGCTGAACCCCTAACGCCGTGTCGAGGACGTCGGAGGACGTGAGGCCGTAGTGGACCCATTCGGCCCCGGTTCTGACCGAATCCGACAAAACATCGACGAAGGCGGCAATGTCGTGGTTGGTGACGGCCTCGCGTTCCTTCCACGCCGCTACATCGACCTCGGGTGCCTCCCGAATGACGACGGCAGCACCTTGCGGAGCCACTCCGATATCGACCCATGCCTCGGCAACGAGAGTCTCGACCTCCTTCCAGACGGCAAGCTTGTGCTCCTCGCTCCAGACGGCCGCCATCTCGGGGAGCGAGTAGCGCTCGATCATGTCTTGAGGCTCTCCCGGTAGGCGTCGAGCGCCTTGGCTAGGTCGTCGTTGCGGATCGACAGGATGCCGACGACGAGGTAGGCCGCGTTCGCTGCCGAGTCGATGGCCACGGTCGCGACCGGT
>JAUVPA010000120.1 GCA_030598905.1 Acidimicrobiia bacterium | reverse complement strand
CCCCTCAGCCAAACCAGCCGAACTGCTCGAGACCTTCCCGGATCCCTGCGGCATAGGAGGCCGTGGCGTGGTACAACGACGGTGATCTGAACTCCGCGAGCTCGGATGAAGCGTTGCCGACGGCGATCGAGCGAAACCCGAGTTCCGGGCGCATCATGTCGAGGTCGTTGCCCGTGTCGCCGCTCGTGATCACATCGTGAGGAGAGATGCCGAGCAGGTCGGACAGATAGCGCACCGCCTCCCCCTTTCCAGACCGATAGGGGATCAGGTCCAGGAAACGATCCGCCGAGTACACAACCTCGGCCCGCAGCTCTTCCTCGTTGAGCCGGCGGTGGATGTGAGCGAGACCTTCTGCGGCGTCGACGTCGAGGTAGTAGCTGCTCTTGAATGGCGACTGCCACTCCTCGGGCTGTATCGCCGCATCGGGGATCTCGTGGATGATCGCCTCGACCTGTTGCTTGTCCCAGGCCTCGGAGATGAGGGTTCTCCACCCCTCGTCCTGCCGGTAGCCGTTCTCGGCAAACAGCCAGATCTCGGTACCGACCATGCAGACGCAGGCGTGTGCCCGGCGGCTCGTCTGCTGCTCGGCGTAGAACGCCTCGATCGATGGCAGGTGGCGCCCTGTGGAGAAGGCGACGGTGATTCCCTGCTCGTCGAGGTCGCGCCACAGGCGGTGCATGGCCTGGTCATCGCCTATGAAGGTCCCGTCGAGGTCGGTCGCGAGCAGCCGGGCTGAAGCCATCGGATGAAGAAGTTCGTTAGTTCCCTGGACGGCGAGAAACCCTATCGGACTTTGCGCATAACGTGGTAATGCTGCCGAACTGTCCGTCTGGTGTGGTTTGATGGCCCGCTCCGAACGAGAGAGGTAGGGCGTGACATCTTCGACAGTCGACACCGGCTCACCACACCATCTGCTCGCGATCGACATCGACGCCCTCGGATCTCCGGACGGGGAAGGCTGGCAGCGACTCGGCGATCGCATCTCGGCAATGCGGCTCGGCATGGTGCTCGTGTTCGTTGGAGGGTCCGGGTACGGCGGACTTCCGGATCCTGACTACGTCATCGACAGCGACGGCACAACGATCACCCGCATGCCGGCCATGGAGATCGTCGATGAAGGGCCTGGGCCCACGGTCGAGGGCGTCTGCGAGGCACTCGGTCATCTTGCCGGTGAGCTGTTGATCCCCTGGTCCGAGGTGTACTGCGTACTCGGTGCCGCTCGCCCTCGCCGCGATGACGTCGAGCGCCTGGTTGTCATCGGTGGATCCGAACCGCCCGGTGTCGGCGTGTGGCTCGAAAGAGCCGGCGCCGATGGAGTGATCGAGGCTCTGGAGACACTGCAGCTGTTCGGCCGCTCGGTGAGCTCGCCGACCGACGTCACCGAGGCGGCATTCGAAGCTGCCATCGACACCGTACGGCGCAACGTGACCGAGTACGGATTCACTGCAGCCTCGCTGGCCGACAATCCGGTGAGCAGCCACGATGCCAACTACGCCGCGGTGTGGGCGCGCGATGGCGTGATCACCGGGCTGTGGACGCTGTGCCTCGGCGACGAAGAGCTCGTTGAAGCGTTTCGCCGAACGATCCGAATCCTCGCCAGGCACCAGACTCCGAGTGGGCAGATCCCGGCCAACGTTCGGCTCGAAAACGACCAGCCCGAATACTCAGGCATCGGCGGGATTGCCTCTATCGATTCGGTGCTGTGGTTCGTCATCGGCGCCGTCCGGCTGGCCTTCCACGCCGGCGATCGTGAGTTCGCGGTTGAGATCGCCGAGCCGGTGTCACGGGCGATGAACTGGCTCGCTGCTCACGATGCGAACAACGACGGCTTGATCGAGATCCCAGAGTCGTCGGACTGGATGGACATCTTT
This sequence comes from Acidimicrobiia bacterium, assembly GCA_030598905.1. Classification (GTDB taxonomy): domain Bacteria; phylum Actinomycetota; class Acidimicrobiia; order Spongiisociales; family UBA5794; genus JAUVPA01. The sequence continues at coordinate 3,951 of JAUVPA010000120.1, read as the reverse complement.
CCTCGCTCCTACAACGTTCTTTACGACGAGGTGCTGTGGTGGCAGGCGTGCCTCGACACGGCGGTGCTCTTCGAGTCGATCGATCGTGATGGAATCGGCTGGAGGAACCAGGGTGAACGGGTTCGAGCCGAGATCCTCCGTCAGTTCTGGCCAACTGGGGAGCAGCTGATGGAGATCGCCGGCACCCAGGGAGGACGATTCTCGGTCGGCGAGGCATCCTACCTCCTCTCCCAGATCACGCCGTTCGACTACGGGTGGCGCTGCGATGTCTACGCCAACCTGCTGGCCGCCCTTGGTGGGCTGCTCGACGAACGGAAGCTCGACCGTCTGTTCACGTTCCTGTGGGGTGTCGGCGTGAACAGCCCGTATCCGGTGGCCGTCTTGTACCCGCCAATCACCTCGGGTGCTGAGGACTGGAAGGACTACTTCCTCGTCAACTTCTTGAACCTGCCGCATCACTACCACAACGGCGGGATCTGGCCCTTCATCGGTGGTCTCTGGGTCCGCTACCTGGCGGCGGCGGGTCGCGTAGAGCTCGCCCACTTGGAGCTGTCGACACTGGCCGAAGCGTGCCGCCAGGGCGTTCACGACGAGTGGGAGTTCAACGAGTGGCTCCACGGCACGACGGGGAGGCCCATGGGCAAGGCACACCAGGCGTGGAGTGCCGCGTCGTACATCCATGCCTACCTGACCTTGCATGGGGACGCCGGGCCCGGAGTGTTCCCCGCGCTCGATCCCACTGCGCTGCCTCGATCCTGAGCGCCGCTCAGGAAGGCCCACTGCCGTGGATGACGTCGGGGTTCCCCCGCAACCGTTCGAACACCACGAGCGTGCGCCTGGCGATGCTGCGCCAGCCGAAGTTCTTTCGGGCGAATCGTGCCCCGGCGATCGACAAGCGCTCCCGGAGCTGGGGGTAACGCATCGGCATCGAAAGCATCGTGGCGAACTCGAGGGGGCGCTTGGGGTCTGCGAACAACGCCTGGGAGCCGAAGTCGAACATCTCCTCGAGGCCTCCGTGCACCGTGACGACGCACGGCGTGCCGCATGCCATGGCCTCTACAGCGGTCATCCCGAACGGTTCGTACCGGGAGGGAAGGGCGAACACCGGTGCTGCGCGGTAATAGTCCGCCATGTCGTTGTCCTGGATGTGTCCGATCCAGTCCACGGCGTCGTCGACACCGAGTTCGGCGGCCAGGGCCTTCCACTTCTCGATCTTGCGCTCATCGGAGCGGTTGTCGGCTCCAACGGCGAACTGGATTCGGGCATCAGGAATGGACTCGTGTAGTTCCGGTAGGGCTCGGATGAGCAGGTCGTATCCCTTGTTCGCGGCCGCTCTGCCCACCGTGTACACGTCGTGTTTCTTGAATCCAAGACGCCTTCGGATCGACCTCGCCTCAGCTTGGGTGACCGGGGTGTACCGCGCCTCGTCGATCCCGGGCGGGATCATCGCCATGTGCCAGTCCGGCACCTCGTAGTCCTTGGCGAGGAACTCACGCTGTTCGTTTGTGGTGGCGATGAGGTAGTCGCAACGCCGGAAGATGAGGAACTCTTTGCGGATTCGCTCGTCGAACCGGTAATTCGACTCGATCTCCTGCGGATCGGCCTGCATCCCTCGCCGCTTCCAGCTACCGAGCGAGTGGGGAGTGTGGACGTGAGCAATCCCGATCTCCTCTGCGATCTGCTGCCCCGCCCAGCCGGCGTCCCAGTAGTGCGAGTTGATCACGTCGTACTTCGCCTGGCGGTCCGACATGGCGGTGAAGAAATTGCGGATGAACTCGTCGAGGTGGTCGTGCATGTCCTCTTTTCGGACGTAACTTGGACCGCCGAACGGAATACGCCAGACGCGGAGCCGCTCGCCGATGTCGTCGAACTCGGGCTGGTCGTCGAAGCGGCGAGTCACGATGTCGACGGTGTGCCCGAGGTCAGCGAATTGGCGAGCAAGCTCGAGAACAAAGACAACCTGGCCGCCGGTGTCGGGCTGTCCGAGTTCGGGTTCGGCGGCCACGTATCCGTGCGTCGACAGCATGAGGATGCGGCTTCCTTGACCCTGCTGGCTCATCGCACTGCTCCGTGCTCGACGGCCAAAGCTGTCGTGGAACGGACGGTGGGTCCGGTCATCCCCAGGTGCTCGGTTACTCGGACGATGATCCGGGCAGTATCGCCCACTGCCCGCCTCCGTCGCTCACCCTAGCGACGGCGCGAGCCCCCCGAGCCTGACCGTCATGCACCGGAGGGTGTCTACAGATCAGAGCGGCGCGTGCCACACCAACCAAACCGTTCTCCCCCAGCCGGTTCGCTGGTTGTTCGGGGTCTGGCGTGTTGCTGAGATCGAGTGCTCCATCTCGATTGTCAGGAAGTCGTCAGTCCCAGTAGTCGTTGGGAATCGGCTGGGTTGCACGTTGCCTCTGGCGGTAGCGCCGATGCGGAGGAGGCTTGGGAACCATGATCAACCGTCGCTGGCTGGGGGCCAGCTTGGCGATACTGCTCGTCGCCGCGGCATGCACCGGAGACGACGGCGACGCCTCCGACGATCTCCTCTCCTACTTCGAGCAAGTGGAACAGATCTCTATTGACCTCGACGAGACGAACCAGGGCCTCCCCCAGACCACAGATATTGAGTCGGCCCGCATCTTCTTCGCGGCGGTGAATCCAGGCGCCGAGACGGCTCTTGATCAGCTCTCATCTCTCATCCCACCCGGCGCGGCGCAGGCGTCGCACGACAGACTGGTGGAACTCAGAGGTCAGTACCTGGCGCTGAACCAAGATATCGCCGAGCGGCTGGACATCATCGAAACCACCGAAGAGTTCACCGCTCTCGCATCAGACCAGAAGTTGGGCATCGAGCCACAGAATGCCCTCGGAGATCAGGTACAGGCGGCGTGCGATGACCACCAGGCTGTAGCCGATAGCGAAGGGATCGACGTGTCGCTCCGCTGCGACACCGAAGGCTAGGCACGGGATCTAGAACCAATCCTCGGTAGTGCGTGTGCCGATATGGGCGGCTTATCGGCTTCATGCGTCGGCTTCGACTAAGTCGACAAGGCCGTTCGGCGGCGGAGGTCGTGACCGCTCGTCGTTTGGCGTCTCATCCGGGGCGAACACATACTCCTCCCGTGTCCGGCGTGTTTTCCGAATTGATCCAACTCACCGCCCTCGACGACGGTGCGTGGACGGCGATCATCCCTGACGGATGGGATTTCATGGGCATCACTAACGGCGGACTGGTCAGTTCCGTGATGGCCACGGCACTGGTTGCGGCCACCGGACGTCCCGATCCGATCACGTCGACCGCCCACTTCCTGCGCCCGGCGAGGGTCGGCCCCGTTGCCATCGAGACCGAGGTGATGCGTCAGGGACGAACCCTCACCACTGCCCGCGCCCGTCTTGCCCAGGACGACCGACTCGTTGCTCATCTCGTCGCCTCGCTCGGTGATCTCACCGAGACCATGGGCAAGGCCCTCGTCGACGTCGACCTGCCACCGATGCCGCCGCCCGAGGCGTGTGTTGGGCCCGAGGACACCGCTGACTTCGCTCCACCCCCGATCGCCCACCGCTTGAACCTGCGCCTGCATCCAGAACAGATCGGGTTCGCCACCGGTCGTCCGTCGGGCGATGCTGTCATCTCTGGTTGGGCAGATCTTCCCTTTGGATCCTCTACAGCCGTGCTGCCACTGGTGGCTGACGCCCTGCCGCCTCCTCTGTTCAACACCGGGCACTACCTCGGACCACTTCCGACCATCGAGCTCACGGTGCACGCCCACGCGCGGCCCGCTCCGGGACCGGTTGCCGCTCGGTTCCGGACCGATCACGCCGGGCCCAGGTACGTGGAGGAGGACGGCTGGATCAGTGATCAAACACAGAGGCTTGTGGCCGTGTCCCGGCAGATCGCGGTTTTCCCGGGGTGACACGCCGTTCTTCGCCCACGTGCAGATGTCGGCATCAGAGGCCTGT
>JAUVPA010000134.1 GCA_030598905.1 Acidimicrobiia bacterium | reverse complement strand
CTTCAGCTCTCTTGGCTTCAGCTCTCTTGGCCTCAGCTCTCTTGGCCTCAGCTCTTTCTGGCATCAACCTTCTACCGGCAGCGTTGACCCATACAACCACGCCTCGAAGAACTCTTCGAGATCGACGCCGCTCGTCCGTTCGGCGGCGGCGATGAAATCTTCGGTCGTCGCATTGCCATATGCGAAATCGGCTGCGTACCCGCGCAACGTTTCGAAGAACGCGTCGTCTCCAATTTCGGCGCGTAGCGCGTCGAGGGCAAGACCCCCCCAGATGTAGACGGAGGCACCGAACAAGTCGCCCGGCGGTGGCGCTCCCGGTGGCGTCAACTGGGCGCCGGCGATCTCTGCTCGACGCTGTTGCACGACGTTGTCATACGCGTCCGCACCGAACCGATGCTCGATCCAAAGAAACTCAGCGAATGTGGCGAAACCCTCGTTGAGCCAGACGTCCTTCCAACGGGCGGGTGTGACGGAGTTGCCGAACCACTGGTGGGCCAGCTCGTGTGCGAGAACGATTTCGAAGAAGGGGGCTTCCACATAGGCCCGGTCGAACAACGACAGGGACTGGTTCTCGAGAGCCGCACCGAACCCTTGGACGACCGCAATGCCGTATTCATCGAACGGATACGGGCCGAAGACATCGGAGAAGAAGGTGATCATGTCATCCGTGGTCTCCAGCGGTTCCGGCGGGTCGGCTGCGAGGTCCGCCGGCAGGACGTGCCGTATGTCGACTTCCGTGGTGTCCGGAGGATCGACCAGCTCCCAATCCTCTGCGATGATGACGGTGGCGAGATATGTCGCCATGGGCTGGCCCATGTGCCAGTGCCAGGTGATGCCGCCCGAACCATCATGAGCCGGCTCGGTGCCCTGCAGTGCTCCGTTGGCCGCGGCGATAAACCCCTCTGGCACCGTGATCGAGATGTCAAACGTCGCCTTGTCGATGGGATGGTCGTTGGAGGGGAACCACGTGTGGGCTCCATCCGGCTCGGCGACGACATACTCCTCGCCTCTGGGCCCCCGGGTCCATCCGATGCCAAAGGGCACCGCGTCTCCGACGTGCGGAGATGGCACGCCGTGGTAGCCGACGCGGACGGTAAAAGGTTCGCCGGCTGCCAGGGGCACCTCCGGTGTGATCACGAGCTCGGGCTGGTCGTGTTCGAACCCGGCCGTGGTGCCTCGGACTGCGACGTCGTCGACCGTCATCGAACTGAAATCGAGGTTGAAGGTGTCGAGATCTTCGGTTGCCACGGCTTCGATCAAGGCTACCGCGCTCAGCGTCCGCGTCTCAGGGTCCCATCCCAGGTCGAGGTCATAGTGGGTGACGTCGTATCCCCCGTTCCCGAGGTGCGGGAAGTAGGGGTCGCCGATACCCGCTTCGCCGGCGCGGACGACGACGGGGTTTGTCGCCGACGTCGTCGTTGGGACTGTGGTCGCGGCCTCTGTGGCCGTCGCGTCTGTTGTGGTCTGAGGGCCCGTGGTCGAGGTGTCGGCCGTTGCCGGCGGTGTCGACGTGCCTGCATCCGGCGCCGGGCTGCATGCGGCTGCGAACAGCGAGAAGGCCAACAGCGGGAGGGCCAACGCGGAGAGGCGGTTCACGGACGAGAAGGTACCGACGGACTCAGCTACTGGAGACGGCCTCGACGACGGCTGCACCCATCTCGACAGTGCCCACGTGTGTTGCCCCTTCGGCGATGTCGACTGTGCGCATGCCGGCAGCCAGAACCTCGTCGACGGCAGTTTCCACGGCCGCTGCCTCCTGTTCGAGGTCGAGCGAATGGCGCAGCGCCATCGCCGCAGACAGGATGGCCGCAAGCGGGTTGGCGAGGTCCTGCCCTGCGATGTCGGGGGCCGACCCGTGGACGGGTTCATATAACCCCGGGCCGTCTGCGCCGAGCGAAGCAGAGGGCAAGAGGCCCATCGAACCGGCCAGCATCGACGCTTCATCGGTCACGATGTCGCCGAAGAGGTTCGCGGTGACAACAACATCGAAGTCCCTCGGTCGCGAGAGGAGGTGCATCGTCATCGCGTCGATCAAGAGAACCTCGTATTCCAGTCCGGGATAGTCGGCGACGACCTCACCGGCGACTCGGCGCCACAATCGCGATACCTCCAAGACATTGGCCTTATCGACCGAGGTCAACCTTCCCCTGCGGTTCGTCGCCGCATCCGCAGCGAGTCGCACGATGCGCTCCACCTCACCTCGGGTATAGCCCATCACGCTGTAGGCGGAGTCCCCGTCTTCGCTCGTGCCCGAGTCGCCGAAGTAGATGCCCCCTGTCAGCTCTCGCACGAAAAGGATGTCGGTTCCTGTGACGAGATCGGCCTTGAGCGGGCCGCTGTCGACCAACTCAGGAAGCACTCGGACTGGGCGGAGGTTCGCGAACAACCCAAGCGCGCTCCGCAGCCCGAGCAATGCCTGCTCAGGCCGCTCGGTCGCCGTAGGGTCGTCGAAGTCGGGATGGCCCACGGCGCCGAGAAAGATGGCGTCGGCTGCGCGGCACGCCTCCAGTGTTTCCTCGGGCAGCGGGCCCAGCCCACGCCGCATAGCCTCCCCGCCTACGTCGTGCTCGGTGAAGGTGAATGAGTGGCCGTAGGTGTCGGCGATCGCTTCGACTACGTCGCGCGCTTGCCGCGTGACCTCGGCCCCGATCCCGTCGCCGGGGAGGACGGCGAACGTTGCTTCCATCAGGTGCCGTCATCTCCGACGACCGCACCACGGTCGATGGCGGCCTTGTTGAGTGCGGCAATGAAGGCACGAGCGGAGCCCTCGACGACATCGGTCGAGACGCCTCGCCCAGAGAAGGTCGTCGGACCGACTTGAACGATCACGTTGACCTCTGCCATCGCATCGGCGCCCGACGTGAGCGGGCTCACCCGATAGTCGACGAGCGTCGCTGCGAGGTCGAAAGCATCTCTGAAGGCGACAAAGGCAGCATTCACCATCCCGTCGCCGCTCGCCGAGTACTCCTCGATCGCGTCCTCACGCTTCACACGAATGGTCGCCACGGGATCCTCGTCGGTCCCGCCTTCAACGTGGATGCCGACGAACTCCAGCTCCGTCGCCGACACGCCGGTCTCCTCGCTGACGATCGCCCGCAAGCCCTCTTCGCTGATCTCGCCTTTGCGATCGGCCAGTTCCTTGAATCGAACGAACGCGCGTTGGAAGTCGACGTCCTCGAGGGTTATGCCCATCTTCTCGATGGCATTGGCGAAAGCGGCACGACCCGAGTGTTTGCCGAGGACGATCATGCTCTGATGGCCGACCGCGTCGGGATCCATGATCTCGTAGGTCTCCCTGTTGCGGAGCACCCCGTGCTGGTGGATACCCGACTCGTGGGCAAACGCGTTGCGGCCAACGACCGCCTTGTTGAACTGGATCGGATAGCCGGTGAGGCGAGAAACGAGACGGGATGTGTCGAAGATCTGGGTTGTATCCGCCCCAATCTCGACCTCGAACTGATCCTGGCGCGTCCTGATCGCCATGATGATCTCTTCGGTCGACGTATTGCCCGCCCTCTCGCCGATGCCGTTGATCGCACCCTCGATCTGGCGAGCACCGGCACGGATCGCCGACAACGAGTTGGCGACGGCGAGCCCGAGGTCGTTGTGGCAGTGAGTGCTGATGATCACGTCCTCATTGCCGTCGCGCACTTCGTCGTACACCCTTTGCATCAAGGCGACGAACTCGTCGGGAGTTGCGTAGCCGACCGTGTCGGGGATGTTGATGGTGGTAGCTCCGGCCTTGACGGCGTCGCGACAGACATCGATGACGAAGTCAATGTCGGACCGGGTTGCGTCCTGTGGCGAGAACTCGACGTCGTCGGTGTAGCGCTTAGCACGCTTGACGCCTTCGATCGCTGCCTGATGGACCTCTTCGGGTGTCATCCGCATCATCTGCTCCATGTGGATCGGCGATGTCGAGATGAAGACGTGTATCCGGTTGCGGTCGGCTCCCTTGAGAGCGTCCGCGGAGCGGTCGATGTCGTCGGGCATGGCCCGAGCGAGCGATGCGATGACCGGACCCGTCACCTCTTTGGCGATCCGGGACACCGATTCGAAATCCCCCGGCGACGATGCGGCGAAACCCGCCTCGATGACGTCGACTCTGAGGCGGGCCAGCTGGGTGGCAATGGCCAACTTGTCGTCGGGGGAGAGGGCGATGCCTGGTGCCTGCTCGCCGTCCCGCAACGTCGTATCGAAGATGATGAGTTTGTCTTGGGGTGGCATTTCAGTTCCTTACCGCGATCGGTAGTCGGTAGTCGGTAGCCGGACTCGCGATGTCCGATGTCCGACTACCGATATCCGACTACCGAGGACGCCTGATCTCATCAGTCGTCCTCCGGGTATTTTTCAGCCAGGAAAGGCATCATCTCGCGAAGGCGGCGTCCCACCCGTTCGATGTCGTGACCGGCGACGTCTTTCCGAGCGGCGTTTAGCGTCGACGCGCCGGCGCGGTATTCGTCCATCCACTCCCTGGCGAACGCACCTGATTGGATCTCGTCGAGGATCTTGCGCATCTCGGCCTTTGTTCGATCGTCGACGATGCGCGGGCCCCTGGTGATGTCGCCGTACTCGGCCGTGTCGGATACAGAGTGACGCATCCAGCTGATGCCGCCTTCGTACATGAGGTCCACGATGAGCTTGAGCTCGTGGAGCACCTCGAAGTAGGCCATCTCGGCGGGGTAGCCCGCCTCGGTGAGCGTCTCGAAGGCTGCTCGGGTCAATGAATCGACACCGCCGCAGAGCACGACCTGCTCTCCGAAGAGATCGGTCTCGGTCTCGTCGCGGAAGGTCGTTTCGATGACCCCGGCGCGCGTTCCTCCGATGCCGTGGGCATAAGAAACGGCGAGGTCCTTGGCCTCGCCGGTGGCGTCGTGATGGACGGCAACCAGGGTGGGTACCCCGGAGCCTTCTGCGTACTGGCGCCGTACCAGGTGGCCGGGGCCCTTCGGAGCGACCATGGCGACGTCGATGGAATCAGGCGGCGAGATGTAGCCGTAGTGGATGTTGAAGCCGTGGGCGAAGAAAAGGGCGTCACCCGCCACGAGTCTCGTGGAGATGACTTCGTCATAAAGCGATGCCTGCACCTGATCGGGGACCAGCATCATGATGACATCTGCCCAGTCGGCCGCTGTGGCCGGGTCGACGACTTTGAGGCCGGCGTCGGAAGCT
>JAUVPA010000151.1 GCA_030598905.1 Acidimicrobiia bacterium | reverse complement strand
GTTTTCTGTGGCTGCCGACCAGATCTCCGCGAGCCGAGTTCGCCGCAAGAAGTTCGAGATGGTCAGACGCGGCTTCGACCCCCAAGAGGTCGGGGCCTTTCTCGAGCAGGTTGCGACCCGCCTTGCCGAGGCAGAGAGGGGTGTCGAAGAAGCCACCGAGAAACTGACGAGCCAGGCCGGTGAACTCCAAGATGCTCGGGCCGCTGAAGAAGCCCTACAGATGACGATGGTGGCCGCCACACAGGCGAAGGATGAGATGCTGGCGCGTGCCAATACACAGGCAGACGAGACTCGTACCGAGGCTCGGAGGGAAGCCGAGTCCGTCATCTCGCAGGCGAGACGTCAGGCCCTCGAGCTCATCGAGGAGAGCAGGCGAGAGGCCAATGAAGTGGTAACGGCCGCTCGCGACGAGAACAGGGAGCTGCTCCAGGAGGTCGAAGGGCTCAAGAGCACCGTTACTCAGATCCGGGAGCTGCTGGAAAACGTCGCCCTCGATGCGCTTCCGGGCCTCGAGAAAGCGATTGACATGCTCGATGATCCGGCGTCGGTCGAGCCGAAGCCGAGTGTGCAATTCGAACCGATCGGCGACAAACCGCTGACTGCCGTGGTTGCGGCCGAGATCGACGGTGCTGGGGATTCAACCGTTGATGTCGAAGCAGCCGAAGTGGAACGTCTCCTCAAGCAACTCCGCGGGGCTTGACCGCAGCGCTCAGGCAGCCGCCTCATCGTCTCCGGCCAGGTGGCGCTGGAGCACCGACCAGTTTGCCGATCTTGCCAGTTCGTCACGCATGGAACGCAGCGTCGTCAGGAATGACGGGATGGCTGCATCCGTGGCCATCGGATTGGGGCGTGACCTGGCCAACACGCGATCGTCTGGCCGGAGAACCAGAACGTCGGTTGAAGGCCATTCATCGCGGATGCGCTGCAGTTCCGCGGCCAGAGCGGTTCGCCCCGCCCGGTCGAACATGTCTTCGTAGAATCGGGTTCCCGGGCGGGAATCAGAAGCGGCCAGTGGTGCGATCACGATCAGGAGATCGAGGGGCTCCGACCGGGCCAAGACCAAGTCGGCGCTGGTACCGGACGCCACTCCGCCGTCGATGTACCAGCGACCGTCGAGTCGCACCGGTTCGTAGACGAAAGGAACAGCGCTCGAGGCAGCGACGGCGCTGGCCAGGTTGATGTCAGGCGCCCCTTCCGTCCCAAAGGCAATGCGGCGACGAGCCTCGAGGTCGTATGCCGGGATAACTGTTGGCCGACTCGGCCAGGAGTCGGCCAATGAACCGATGGAATTGCGAACCCACTCCTCGAGACCGGACGTGTGATACAGGCCGGGGCTTCCGAGAACAAATGAGAGGTTCGGTGACATCATCCCGGGAAGCAGACCACGACGCACCCAACGGAGGAGACCTTGGGGACGCCCTCGGCGGTAGATGTGGCCGCTCAGCCAGGTCTCGGCCTCTTCGACGGTGTGGGTGTCGCCGACGAGAGTCCCGAGATCGAGTGCATTCCCGCGCACCATCGCAGCGACGAACGAACCCGAAGACGTGCCGACGATCACCCAGCATCGTTCGGGTCCCATCCTGTCGCCAGGCGAATGCTGAACAGGACGCCGAAGTGATACGAGGCGCCGGTGATGCCACCGCCCCCGAGCACAAGCCCTACCTTGCTCACGAGGATGCAGCTTATCGCCGGAGGCCGATTCCTCTGGATATCGTGGGCGAGATGCAGCCGGTGCCAGCCGACGGGGACGCCGAGTCGCGACTCCTCGAGGAGATCGCTCTTGCGGATGGACGCGCCGCTTTGACCGAATACAAGAAGCGAGGCATCGGTGGCGAGGTTGATGCCCGTGTTGGCCGGTGGGGTCGTGGCGATGAGATCGAGGCTCTCGGCGTTGCGGCGGCACACCGCGCTGCCGACGGGTCGGTACGTTGGGCTGCCGAGGCTGCCGTCGCCGTACGGGCCCGCTCCGACGCAGTTGAGCGGGAAGTCATCGAGCTGACCACTGGTCTGGCGCCCGTTGCGGAGACGGTGACCCTGTGGTCGCATCGCGAGTCGCAGCGTCGAGTGGCTGAGGGCATCGGCTATCTGACGTTCCGCGAGCTTCTGATGATGGAAGTTGTCCTTCCGGCGCCACCCCCAGAGCCACGCAAGGACGGAGCGCTCCGCCCGTTCATCCGCGATCAGGACGAAGCCCTGATCGCGGCCATCAACAACGACGCCTTCGCCGGTCACCGAGAAAACGACAACATGACCGTGGACACGATCGTCGACCTCGAGCGGCAGCCGTGGTTCGATCCAGCCGGCCTGCTCATTGGTGAAGTACGCGGCGCACCGGTCGGGTTCTGCTGGACGAAAGTCCTACCGGACGGCTCGGGAGAGATCTACATCATTGGTGTCCGCACGGAGTTGCACGGTACGGGGATCGGGCGGTGGCTCCTGCTCTCAGGCCTCGAGAATCTCGCCACACGTCACAAACTCCGAACAGCGTTCCTTTGGACCGAGGGCGACAATCGCCGGGCGATTCGGCTCTACGAGAACGTGGGTTTCAGAGTCGCCGGAGCAAACTGGGAACTGAGCAGACTCCTAGGTGTTGCTCAGCCGAAGGGCTGACCGCACGACGGACAGGAGTTGTCGTCCTCGTCGGTCTGGCCTTTGCACCACGGGCATGGCAGATCGGCGACATCGTCGTCAGGAACGACCAACGTCTCCACCGGTGCCGATAACACCAACTGGCGACGGCGTAGCCCTATCGCCAGCACGGCAACCGCGACAAACAGCGTGGTGAGTGCGACCTCCAGCACATTGAACCCTTCATACGCGCGCCGCTGAGGCGGCGCTGCCGACGCATCGTATTGCGAGATCGCGAAATCGTTCGGTATTTCGGAGCCGGGTGAAGCGCGAGACGGCGTCGACGGCGGGTGCGAAGACGGCAGCTCTAGACGGCGTCGCCAGCGGGGGCAGGGGACGAGCTGCTTCCGGTTACCGCCCGTTGCAGCTCGGCGACGAGGTCGGCATAGTCGTCCGCCGAGCCGGTCGACACTTGTTGTTCGGCCTGGAAGACCATCGTCATTCCGACGTGATACACGATCCAGCGGTCGAGCTGATCGGGGTCGAGCGTTTGTCCGTAGCCGTCCTGGATTGCGGTGGCGGCCGACGGGCCTGCCTGGATGGCGATCTGCCAGACGACCTTGGACAGATCCCATTCCGGAGGGGCCAGGGTGGCCCATTCCCAGTTGACGAGTGTCACGTTGCCGTTGTCGTTCACGAGGAAGTTCTCCGGTGTGGCGTCGGTGTGTGAAGCAACGGGCTCCGAGGCGTGGGGAGGTTGAACGCCTCGAGCCGCGTCCAGGAGGTCCGATGACACGCCAACCCTCCTTCGGAATCGCTCCAGCCGCTTGAAGGTCGACGCGAAGTCCACGGCAACCCACTCTTGGTCGATGCCGCGGGCCAGGTTCGACATGGGGTTCGGAGCAGACTCGTGCACGGAGCGCAACACCTCACCCGCCCGCCGTGCCAATCCGGGATTCTCCGGGAGTGACGCGAGATTCCACTGTCCCGCGTCGGCGAAGATCGTCCACACGAGCTCGCCGTCCGTGCCGCGGTCGATGACGGTCGGGATTCCGTCGATACCTTCGAGTGCTTCCAACGCGTGGCGCTCGCGCCTATCCCGAGCCGCGGTGCCGTAGACCTTGAGGATTCGGCTGTCTGCGTCGGACCACAAGCGGAACAGACGGTTCCCTCCGGTGTGCCTCGTCTGTCCCGAGAGGTCCTGGATTCTGCCCCCTGCGGCGAGTCGCTCCGCTACTTCAAATGCGTTCACCGCTTCCTCCTCGCCCTTTTCCCACTCATTCTTCCACGCTCGACGGAGCGCGTCGGAGATTCGGTACCCTTCCCCGTTCTCCCTCTCTCGTACTGAGGTGAAAACGATGTCAATAACTCTCACGTTCCCGGACGGATCTGAGCACGAGTTCGACGACGGTGTCAGCGGACACGAGGTTGCAGCCTCGATCGGCTCGCGGCTCGCCAAAGCCGCGGTCGCGATAGCCGTAGATGGCGTGCAACAAGATCTGGACCTCCCCATCGAGGGTGACGGAGCGTTCGCCGTGATCACGGCAACCTCTGACGAGGGTCGCCATGTGATCCGACATTCGGCGGCCCACGTCATGGCTCAGGCCGTCCTCGGGCTCTATCCGGGTGCGAAGTTCGCCATCGGTCCGCCGATCACAGACGGTTTCTATTACGACTTCGACATTGGCCGACCCTTCACGCCGGAGGATCTCAAGCTTGTCGAGGACCGCATGACCGAGATCATCTCTTTGAACCAGCCGTTCGTCCGAGAAGCCATGAGCGTGAGCGAGGCGTTGAAGGAGTTCGCCGATCAACCCTTCAAACGAGAGATCATCGAAGGCGTCGACTCCGCGGAGGGTGTCGACGGCCAGGCCGTGACCGTTTACCGCAACAACTCATTCGTGGATTTGTGTCGCGGTCCCCACCTGCGGTCAACCGGCCAAGTGAAGGCCTTCAAGTTGATGCGGACTGCCGGCGCGTACTGGCGAGGGGACGAGAACCGTCCGCAGCTGCAACGCATCTACGGAACAGCCTGGGAATCGG